>JAQCHG010000220.1 GCA_027619675.1 Cyanobacteriota bacterium | reverse complement strand
CCAGCCGGGGATAGCATCGACGGTGGGATTCCCCTGGGTCGCCAGCATGGCCCCGCTTGTTCTCAATCCCCAAGGCCCTGTCTGGGGCATGTCCCAGCCCCCGAGGGCGGTCTCGGTGCCCATTGTCTGCCGTTGCCCCTAGGCCCAGGCAACTGCCCACCCCTTGTTGTCATGCCCCCCTGTGATGGTTCCTGCGAAATCTTCCCCCCTGGATCAGTTGCCACCGGTGTCTAAAATTCTGATTGTGGACGATACCCCGGCCAACTTAAAGCTGTTGGCCAATGGCTTGACAGAGCAAGGCTATGAGGTGCGGATGGCCCCCAGCGGCACCCTAGCCTTAATGACCCTGGCAAACAATCTGCCGGACCTCATCCTGTTAGACATCTGTATGCCCAAAATGGATGGCTTTGAGGTCTGTCAACGGTTAAAGGCCAATCCGGCGGCCCAAGACATTCCGGTGATTTTCCTCAGTGCCTTGCAGGATGGGGCGGACAAGACACGGGCCTTTGAGGAAGGCGGGGATGACTACATCACCAAGCCCTTTCAGATGGAGGAGGTGCTGGTGCGGGTGCGCCATCACCTGCACAAGCGCCAGCTCCAACAGCAGCTAGAGCACCAACAGATGTTGTTGGTGCAGCAAAACCAACAGCTCCAACAGGAAATTCGCGATCGCCAGCGGGCAGAATCAGCCCTGAGCCAAGAGCGCACCCTGTTGCGCAATCTGATTGACGCCATCCCCGATTTCATTTTTTACAAAGATGTGGCGGGGCGCTATCAACTGTGCAACCAAGCCTTTGCAAACTTTGTGGGGCGATCGCCCGACGCCATTCTTCAGCACACCGACGCCGATCTGTTTTCTGCCCCCGCCGCCGCCTGGATGCAGACCAAGGATCACCAGGTCCTCAGCAGCCAAACCCCCCTGCGCCATGAGGAATGGGCCACCTACAACGACGGCCACCGCCGCCTGCTAGATACCTACAAAGTGCCCCTAACCCACGCCGACGGTGGCCTTTACGGACTGCTGGGCATTTGTCGTGACATCACCGAACTGAAGGCAACGGAAACCCACCTCAACCGCACCGCCTCCCGCCTGTCCACCCTGATCCGCGCCCTCCAGGCCGGCATCCTGGTGGAAAACGAACGGCGGGAAATTGTCCTGGCTAACCAATGGTTTTGCGATTTGTTCCACATTCCCATGCCCCCAGGGGAACTGGTGGGCATGGATTGTGCCGCCCTCGCGGCGGACAGCGCCCAGGTGTGGGCCGAGCCGAGCCAGAACCTGACGCGGATTGAGGCCATCCTCAGCGCCCGCCTGCCCGTCACCGCTGAAGAAGTCTACTTGGCGGATGGCCGCATTTTTGAGCGGGACTACATTCCGATTATTTCGGGGGATAACTTCCAGGGGCACCTGTGGCAATACCGCGACATCACCGCCCGCAAGGCCAGCGAACAGGCCCTGCGGCAAGCCTCCCAAGCCCTGACGGCCTTTAGCGAAAGCCTTAAACAGCTTCACCGCCTCAGTTTGCAACCCTTTGACACCTTTGCAGCCCTAGCGGAGGACTATCTGCAAACCGGCTGCCGCGTGCTCGGGTTTGCCGGGGGCGTGGTGGGCCGGGTGCAGGATGGGGAATACGTGGTGGCGGCGGTGCAGTCAGACTACGATGCCCTCTACCCCAACTTCAGTTGCGACCTCAATGATGCCCTTTGCGGCCAGGCGATCCGGTCTGGGCAAACCATCACCTACGCCCACATTGGCAGCCTCAGCGAAATGCAGCATCACCCCATCTACCAAGCCTTTGGGTGGGAGTCCTTCATTAGCACCCCGATCTTGGTGGAAGGACAGGTCTACGGCAGCCTCTGCTTCTTTTCAGAAATTCCCCGGCACCAGGGGTTCACCAACCATGAGCAGGAGTTCATCGAGTTGATGGCCCAGAGCATCGGCAAGTTTCTGCGCAACCATCAGGTAGAACAACAGCAGCAGGCGGCGAAGGCGGCCCTGCGGGAAAGTGAAGCCCGGTTTCGGCAACTGGCGGAAAACATTGAAAACGTGTTTTGGATCGTGGAACCCGCCACCCAAACCTTTACCTATGTGTCCCCGGCCTATGAGCAGATTTGGCAGCGGCCCTGTGCGGATCTGCTGGCGGATGCCAGCGTGTGGCAGCGCAGCCTCTATCCCCAGGATCGGGATCGCTTAGCGGTCCACCCGGCGATGGCGGACAGCTACGACGAGGAATATCGCATTGTGCGCCCGGACGGCACGGTGCGGTGGATCCGCGATCGCGCCTTCCCCCTGCGCAATGATCAAAACCAGGTGTACCGGGTGGTGGGCATTGCCGAAGACATCACCGACTTAAAGCACCAAGAACAGGCCCTGCGCCTGATTTTTGAAGGCACGGCGGCCAAAACCGGCCATGAATTTTTCCGATCCTTGGTGCGCTATTTGGCCCAGGTGTTGCAGGTGCGCTACGTGGTGGTGGGCCAGCGGGTGCCAGACAATCGCCTGCAAACCCTGGCGGTGTGGTGCGATGACCATTTTGTGACCGACCAAACCTACGATCTCGCGGGCACCCCCTGTGAGCGGGTGCTGGCGGGTCAACCCCTGTTCTACGGCGAAGGGGTGCAGCAGCACTATCCCCAGGATCCCCACCTGGCCCTGTGGCGGGCAGAAAGCTACTTTGGTCTGCCCCTCACCAACGCCAACAACGAGGTGATTGGCCACTTGGCGGTGTTGGACGATCGTCCCATGGCCTACGACAAAAAACGGGAACTGGTGCTGCGGATTTTTGCGGTGCGGGCGGGGGCCGAGCTAGAGCGCCAAACCTTTGAGACCGAAATTCAACAGGCGCGGGAAGCCGCCGATGCCGCCAACCGGGCCAAGAGTGAGTTTTTGGCCAACATCAGCCACGAACTGCGCACCCCCCTCAACACCATTTTGGGCTTTACCCAACTGGCCCTGCACCAGTGCGATCGCGCCCATGACAGCTACGAGTATTTAGATGTGGTCAACCGCAGCAGTGAACACCTGCTAGCCCTGATCAACGATGTGTTGGAAATGTCGAAAATTGAGGCGGGCAAAATCAGCTTCAACCCCCACACCTTTGATCTCCACAGCCTGCTCCACAGCCTCGACGATATGTTTTCCCTGCGGGCTGCGGCCAAACGGATCGCCCTGCAGGTGCGTTACAGCCCGGCGGTGCCCCAGTTTATTGAGACGGATGAGAGCAAACTGCGTCAGGTGTTGATCAACCTGGTGGGCAATGCGGTCAAGTTTACCCAGCAGGGCGGCATCACCCTAGAGGTGGAGGTGGTGAGCCCCTCAGCCCTGGGAGATCGCCCCGACGATACCGCCGCCCGTCCTGCCCCAGAATCGTCACATTTGACGGCTATGGTATTAGCGTTTCAAGTCACCGATACGGGGCCGGGTATTTGCCCAGAAGAGGAGCAATTGCTGTTTGAACCCTTCGTCCAAACTACGGCAGGTTGCCGTTCCCAAGAGGGAACGGGGTTGGGGCTGCCCATTAGTCAGCGGTTTGTGCAACTGATGGGGGGCAACTTGGCGGTCAGCACCCGCCCCGGTGAAGGATCTACCTTTGCCTTTGCCATTCCCGTCACCCCCAGGACCGCCGCCGGCAATCCCCCACCCACCTGGGCTCCCCACCTGCAAAATCTCGCGCCGGGGCAGCCAGAGTACCGTATTTTGGTGGTCGATGACCATGCCGCCAACCGTCAGTTGATGGTGCGTCTGCTAGAACAGGCGGGGTTTGCGGTGCGGGTGGCGGCGGATGGGTTAGCTGCCGTTGACCAAGCCCAAGCCTGGCTCCCCCACCTGATCTGGATGGACATCCGTATGCCCAACCTGGATGGTTACGGAGCCACCCAGCGGATTAAAGCCCTGGGGCTAGACCCGGCCCCGGTGATTGTGGCCCTCACCGCCAGCGCCTTTGAGGATGAACGCAGTCGGGTGCTACAAGCGGGTTGCGAAGACTTTGTCCGCAAGCCCTTTCAGCCCGACCAAATTTTCCAGACCATGGCCCGCCACCTGCCGATTCGCTACATGGCGATCGCGGCGGATGATGCGGTAGCCAGAGGGGCGATCGCGCCACCCCAAGCAGTTGGAGATCGGCTCCGAACCCTGCCCCACCAGTGGCTCCAAGCCCTCGAACAGGCGGCAGTCAAAGGGTCAGACGACCGCATTCTGCAACTGGTTGCCGACCTGCCACCGGGCTATGGCGACCTGGGGGAACAGTTGACCGCCCTGGCCCATAACTTTCAGTTTGATGCCATTTTGGCGCTGCTCCCCGCCACCAGTTCCCCAACGCCAGGGTCCTGATCTCGCCCCCCTAACCCCGCCCCTACAGGCCACCTGACTGCCCGTGGGCTCCGTTGTTGACCTCTGTCAGTGCATGTTGTGAAACCTGCTGCCCCGTCCCAATCCGCGACTGATCGACTGCCCCGAGGTATTTCCCTGGGTTTTTTGCTCAAGGTGCCCTACATTCTGCAAATTTTGCTGGCGGTGGGGTTGACGGGCTGGCTGTCCTTTCGCAATGGGCAGGCTGCGGTCAAGCAACTGGCCCTAGAACTGCGGGAAATCAAGGCCGAACAGGCCAACCACTACATCGAGATGAAATTCAAGGCGGTGCGTCAGTTTAACGAAACCAACGCCGCCGCCCTAGAACTGGGCCTGGTATCCCCCCAAGACTTTGACCAAGTGGCGCATTTCTTTTGGCACCAAATTCAGACCCACGACC
>JAQCHG010000219.1 GCA_027619675.1 Cyanobacteriota bacterium | reverse complement strand
CCGTCCAGCCGACCCGCCGCATCAGTCCCCTCGTGGGGGATCCCGAATCGCGGGAATTTGAAACCTACCGCCTCGGTCCAGGGGATAGTTTTTTTGTCAGTGTGCCTCGGTTCCCGGAATTGAGCTTTCAGGCCACCCTGGATATCCAAGGCAATGTGATTGTGCCGTTGGCGGGGGCCGTGAACTTTAATGGCCTCACCCTCGATCAAACTGAGCAACTGCTCACGACCATCTACGATCGCTACGTGGTCAACCCCAACGTGACCCTGACCCTCGTGGCCCAACGGGGGGTGGAGGTAACCATTTTGGGGGAAGTGGTGCGCCCTGGTTTCTATCCCCTCGGGGCTCCCCAGATTTCCACCGCGCTGCTGGCGGCGGGGGGGGCGACAGAATGGGCTGATTTGCGGGCCATTCGCATCCAGCGTCAACTGGTGAACGGCGATATCTTAGAGAGCAATGTAGACCTGTTCACCCCCCTGAAGGATGGATTGTCCCTACCGGATGTGGCCATGCAGGATGGGGATGTGGTGATCGTGGAGCGTTTAGATCCCGGTGAACTGGACGAGTACGATCGCGCCCTCGTGTCCCGCACAACCCTGGCGCGCCCCGTGATTGCGGTGCGGGTACTGAACTACGGTTCTGGCGGGGGACTGGCCACTATCAACCTGCCCAATGGCAGTCGCTTCATTGACGCGATCGCCAGCGGTGGCGTCAGTTCAGAAACCACCAATATCGGGCAAATTGCCCTGGTCCGTTTTGATGAAGAGGCGGGTCAGGCGGTGACCACCGTCCTTGACGGGGGGGCGGCATTTCGCGGCGATCCCACCCAAAACCCTCAACTCCAGCACAACGACGTGATTATCATGAACCGGAGCTTGTTGGCCCGCCTAACCTATGGCATCAACGTGTTCACACAACCATTCCGCGATGTTTTAGGCTTCCTGTTGTTCTTTGATTCCCTCAGTGATTCGGCCTCTAATCTGTTCCGCCCCTAGGGGAACGGACCGAGGATGCTAGCCTAAAAGCAAACCACCGGGCTAGCCTTCTACTGAACCCTTCTGTCTAACGACCCTGTCCGGAGACAGCTCTGCCATGGCACTGCCTATTCTCAAACGATACCTACTGGCCCTCAAACGGTATAAGTGGTTTGGCCTCGCAGGCTTTGTCGGGGTCTTGGGGGCTGCTGGGGCCTTTGCCGCCATTCAACCGCCCCCAGAGGTGTCCTTTCGCTCTGAAGGGGCACTGGTGCAAAACGCGCCTGTGGTGTCCTTTACGGCCACGGGGGTCGAACTTCAGCAGGAAGGTCAGGGAATCATCACCGAGGATTTTTTGCTCTCGGACATTCTACTGGCGGAGGTTTCCCGACAGTTGGGAGCCCAGGGGATCACCATTGAGCCCGAGGACATCCGCCGCAATACCGGCATCAGAATTCAGGCCAACGAAGAATCTAACCAGCTCCAGCAGGTATTGGTGGCCTTTAACTGGCCCAATCGGGATGAGGCCACCGCTACGTTAGGGATCCTGTTCGAGGGCATGGTGGAACTCAGCCGTCTAACTAACCGATCGCGCCTGGGCACGATTATTACAGCGTTAGATGAGCGTTTACCAGCGGTGGAGGCGGAACTGCGGGAGGCAGAGCAAGCCCTAGAAGCCTACGATCGCCTGGAAGGTCCCGCTATCCAGGCCGCTCTGGATGGCAGTCTACTGGGGGCTATCTCCAGTAGTCAGAACCAGCGCCGTCAAAACCTGGTGGTCTTGGCGGGCATTGATGCCCAAATGCGGAGTTTGCAGGCTCAGTTGGGAATGACCCCAGAGCAAGCCTATGCCGCTGCCGCCCTCAGTGCAGACCCGATCATTGCCCAGTTGCGCGGCCAGATTTATCAGGCCGAAAGTCAGCGGCAACTGCTGTCGGCTACCCTGCGTCCGGCCCACCCCACCATGGAGCAGTTGGATCAGGATCTAGAGGGGTATCGCCAATTGCTCTCCGCCCGCGCCCAAGAGGTGATTGCTGGGGGAAATTTAGCCGTTTCGGCAGATGTGGAAACGGTGCGACGGGTGAGCAGCCTCGACCCGACGCGATCGCAACAGGCCAACCAATTGGTGGGTCTCCAGACCCAGCGGGATTCCATCTTGCAGCAGCAGCAAATTCTGGCTCAATCCGAGGAGCAACTGCGCCAGCAATATTCCAGCCTGCCCAATAAGCAACTGGAGCGGGATCGCCTAGCCCAGCAGGTGGCCTTGAAACGGGCTTTGTACGATCAGATTCAGGCGAAACGCATTGACGCCCAATCCGCAGAGGCGGAAACCGTCAGCAGCTTGACCGTGGCCAGCCCCCCCGCTACGAAACGGGTGGAGACGGAATCCATGAGCTCTATCCTCATCCTGTTAGGGGGGGCGGCGGTCGGTTTGGTGGCCGGGGGAGCCTTGGTATTTCTGTTGGATATGTTGGATGGCACTGTCCGCATCTACGAGGATGTGGAAAAGCTGCTGGTGGATCAAGATTTGCCCCTGCTGGGGGTCGTTCCCACCATCGAAACCCACTCTCAGCACATTCCACCCCTGATCTTGGCGGCGGACTCTGCCTATGGCGATCTGTATGAGCGGATCCGCAGCAATCTGCAATTGGTGGGGACCCAGGTCAATGACGGCAAAATCCCCCACGCCGTGCTGATCACCAGTACCCGTGACCAAGAGGGTAAGACCATCACCGCCTTTAATTTGGGGATTGCGGCGGCTCGGGCCGGGCGACGGACCCTGGTGCTGGAAATGGATCTGCGATCGCCCTCCCGAGGGGACCTGTTAGGGCTAACGGTGGATCCCCAGGCGGCCTTGGAACCCCTCCGGTACTACGCGGGACACTTGGATGACCCAGTGCAAATGGTGCCCGAAGTCGAGAACCTCTATGTTTCCCTGAGTCCGGGGCCCCAGCGGAACCCGGCCATGATTGTGGATTCCAGCGAAATGGCCCGGTTCCTGGCGGATGCCCGTGCCCGGTTTGATTTCATTATTCTGGATGCCCCCCACCTCAGCGGCAGCAACGACACCATGCTGTTGACCAGCCGGACCGATGGGCTGGTACTGGTTGCGCGACCCAACTACACCGAGAAGGCCGTCATTCGCACCGCCCTAGAGCAGTTTGAAGAGTCTGAGGAGCTGACCCTACTGGGGGTGGTGATCAACGGTGCTGATATCTCCGTACAGTCAGCCCAAGCTGTGGAGCCTCCGGTAGACCCAGAGCCCGCCTCCACCCATCCGGAAATGGACCCTGTGCCTGACTATCCCCCTCGCCAACCCGCCTCCGCCCCCATTGACTTCTAGCACGGGCACACAATCACGCCCCCCTAGGCAGGACAAGCCTGATTGCGCAACAATACCCGTCGTGGTCCGCTGCTGGGTCGATCCAGACCCATTACAGGGGGATTCCAGCACGGTACACTGAAGGACGGACTGTGCTCAGGAGCCCGTTGCTTTGCCTACCCTCGGGGTCAACATTGACCATATCGCCACCATTCGCCAAGCCCGTCGCACCGTGGAACCAGACCCGGTGGCGGCGGCTGTACTAGCGGAATTGGGGGGCGCTGATGGCATTACCGTGCACCTACGGGAAGACCGCCGCCACATTCAAGATCGGGATGTGCGGCTGCTGCGGCAGACGGTGCGCACCCACTTGAACCTGGAGATGGCAGCCACTACGGACATGGTGGCGATCGCCCTAGAGATCAAACCCGACTATGTCACCCTGGTGCCGGAAAAACGGGAAGAGATCACCACAGAAGGGGGCCTCGACGTAGCGGGTCAGCAGGACCGCATGGGTCAGGTGGTCGCCACCCTGCAAGGGGCGGGGATCCCGGTGAGTTTGTTCATTGATGCAGAACCCGAGCAGATTACCGCTGCGGCCCGCACCACGGCCCAGTTCATTGAGCTGCACACGGGGCGCTACGCCGAAGCCCAGGGGGAAGGGGAGCAACGGGAGGAACTCACCTACCTGACCACAGGCACCCAACAGGCCCGACAATTGGGGCTGCGGGTCAATGCCGGCCACGGCTTAACCTACTGGAACACTTACCCAGTGGCGGCCATTGAGGGCATGGAAGAACTCAACATCGGCCATACCATCATCAGCCGCGCCACCCTAGTGGGGCTTGAGCGGGCGGTGCGAGAAATGAAGCACATCATCCTGGGGCAGGGGTAACCCTTGGGGACATGGAGCTGCCCAGCGTTTTGTAAACCTACTTTCAACTACAGATAACAGCCATGGAGAGCCAAACCTATTACTATCTCGCCGCCAGCCAACGGTTTTTGCTGGAGGAAGAGCCCTTAGACGAGGTGCTGCGGGAGCGCACTCGCCACTATGGAGAACAGGAGCGGGCCATCGATTTTTGGTTGGTGAAGCAGCCCGCCTTTTTGGAGACCCCTGAACTGAAGGCTGTGAAAGACCGCATTCCCCAACCGGCGGCGGCAGTGATCTCAACGGACAAAACCCTGATTACCTGGCTCAAGCTGCGCCTAGAGTTTGTGGCGACGGGTGAGTTTGTGGCCCCCTCTGCCACCCTCCCCGATCCCTTGGCATCCCTGGCAGGGGTGGCCTAGGGGCTCCTTCTGGCGGATCGAAGGGATAGGGTAAACGGGGTGGATTGTGCCAAGATAGAGGGCTAGTGGCCCTGGGGCCGATGTTGAGTTGGTAAGGACTGGCGCACCATGATCCGGATGCAACCGCTGCAACGCTGGAGCTGGATGGGACTCGTGGCTGGGTTCA
>JAQCHG010000218.1 GCA_027619675.1 Cyanobacteriota bacterium | reverse complement strand
GCGTTAATGTCAGCCCTCGCCCCCGATGATGGTCGATCCAGTCGCCTGGAAATCAGCCCAAGGGGGCGTTTCCTTAAGCGGCAGGTACCGCTGCCTGGGCAGTCAACCCTACCGCTTCTGCGTACTTCAAATAGGTTTCAACCGAAGCAATCACCACACGAGCTTCAATGGCGAGGAGTTCAATCCCCACCAAGGAAACCCGGACCCAAGCATCGACAACGATGCCTTTGTCCAAAATGCGATCGACCACTTCGGCCAAGCTGGAAGAAGAGTTGACCTTTTCAACAGCCATGATCCTTAGACCTCAAATGCTTACTGGTGTTAGGTTGCAAGGGACATCACCGCTCCAGCCTGACGCGATCGCAGACCTTCAGCAAATGAATCGTTAGCCCTTGGTTCGTTCCTTAGCTTGCCCAAGCTTTGTCTCAGGTCTACAGCGTTAGTTAGGGTTTATTTATCAATATTCATAAACTCAAAAAGACCCCAATCAAGGTTGGGTTTTCT
This sequence comes from Cyanobacteriota bacterium, assembly GCA_027619675.1. Classification (GTDB taxonomy): domain Bacteria; phylum Cyanobacteriota; class Cyanobacteriia; order Phormidesmidales; family Phormidesmidaceae; genus PCC-6406. The sequence continues at coordinate 4,253 of JAQCHG010000218.1, read as the reverse complement.
CAAAAATTGGCGTGGAGATTGGGGCGAGTAACACATAGAAAAAATCTCCATTTTTGCCAAAAACCTCCGCAATAACCCCGAGGTGGCCAGTTTTTTTAATAACAGGATTACCTCATTAAAATTACGGATCCCATCCTCAGAGCATCGCCAGCCTTGGGAGCATGTCAGGTGATGGCCCCCACCCGACATCCCCCAGCCTTTAACCCACTTGCCTAACCCACGAGCAAATCCTCTTCTGGGTAGCGCACGAGGCTAGGGCTGTGATCCCCCACCCAAGCGGCGATGAACAGTAGAACCCCGACCCGTCCCACATACATGGTGGCAATGATCAGCAATTTGGAGGCTGTGGACAGCTCAGCGGTAATGCCGGTAGAGAGCCCCACGGTGGCAAAAGCCGAGACCGCCTCAAACAGCACCTGCAAAAAGTTAAAGCCGGGGTCAAAGTAGGCAATTAAAATCGTCACCCCCAGCACCAAGCCCCCGGACCCCACCACCACACTGATGGCCTTCAGCACCCGCGAGGCAGGAATCTCCCGTTGATAGGCCAACACCGCTTCTTTGCCCCGCAGGGAGGCACGGGTACACACCAGGAGAATCCGGGCCGTGGTGGTCTTAATGCCACCCCCGGTGCTGCCAGGGCTAGCCCCAATGAACATCAAGGCAGCCATGAAAAACAATGAGGCGTCCCGCATTTGGCCAATGTCTATGGAGTTGAAACCAGCGGTGCGGGCGATCACCGACTGGAACCAGGCCGCCGTCAGTTTCTCGGTGACCCCTAAGCCCCCCAGGGTGGCGGGGTTGCCGTATTCCGCATAGAACAGCATCACGGTGCCCACCCCCAGCAGCACCAAGGTCGTACTGGTAACGATTTTGAAATGGAGGGAAAAGGCCGTCCGTTCGCGGCTGCCGTGGAGGCGATCGCGCAGCCACATAAACGCCTCCATAATCACCTGATAGCCAATGCCCCCCATGATCACCAGCAGGGTGATCACCCCATTCACCATGGGGTGGCTGACGTACTGCACAATGCTGTCGGCAAACAGGCTAAACCCGGCATTGTTAAAGGCACTAATGCTGTGGAAGATGGCCAGCCACAGCCCCTGACCCGCCCCGTAATCCGCCATGAAGGCGGGCAGCAACAGAAAGATTCCGGTGATTTCAAAGATCAGGGTCATGCCGATAATGGAAATTATCAGCGACTTGGCCCCCGATAATTCTTGGGTGTCCATGGACTGTTGCAGCGCTAGGCGATCGCGCAGCCCCAGCCGCCGCCCCAACAACACCAGCAGAAACGTGGTGGCGGTCATGTAGCCCAGCCCCCCCACCTGAATCAACGCCAAGATGATGAATTGGCCCAGGGGGGAAAAGTAACTGCCCGTATCCACCACAATCAACCCGGTCACACAGACCGCCGAGGTGGAGGTAAACAGAGCCACAATCAGGCTATTCCATTGACCCGAGGCGGTGGCCCAGGGCAACCATAGCAGCACCGTACCCACCACAATCAGGGTCAAAAACCCAGCGCAGATGGTGCGCGGAACGGTCATTTTGAAGTGGGGCATGGCAGCAGGCGGCAAAGGAAAGGCAACGGGTCATTCAGCACCCCAGTTGCAATTGACCCTCATCTTTCCATGACTTGCCGTTGCCGACCATAGGTCGGGAGACCTGTGGGGAGGGGTCTCGGCCCCCTGCTGCCACTAGCCGTCGCTATACACTGCGGAAAGAGACGGAGTAACACCATGGTGGCGGATCTTTACCAACGTATTCAGCAGTTTTACGACGGGTCTTCAGCCCTGTGGGAACAGATGTGGGGCGAACACATGCACCACGGACATTACGGCCCCCACGGCACCCACCGCAAAAATCAGCAGCAAGCCCAGGTGGACCTCATCGATACCCTACTGAGTTGGGGACAGGTCCAGCAGGCTGCCCATATTTTGGATGCGGGTTGTGGCATCGGCGGCAGTGCCCTATACCTGGGCGATCGCTACCAAGCAACGGTGGTGGGCCTCACCCTCAGCCCTGTTCAGGCGGAACGTGCCCAGGCACGGGCAGCGGCAGTGGGCTGGGGCGATCGCGTCCGCTTCCAAGTAGCAGACGTGCTCCATACCCCCTTTGAAGACGCAACCTTTGACCTGATTTGGTCCCTCGAAAGCGGTGAGCACTACCCCGACAAGGCCCAGTTTTTCCGCGAAAGCTACCGCCTGCTGAAACCAGGGGGACAGTTGCTCATGGCCACCTGGTGCCATCGCCCCACCCAATCCCTGGCGGGTCCCCTAACCGAGGCCGAAACCCAGCAGCTAGCAGCGCTATATCAGCTCTATCACCTGCCCTACGTGCTCTCCCTGCCGGACTACCAAGCGCTAGCCCAAGAACAGGGATTCCAGACCATTCGCGCCGCCGACTGGTCCGAGGCGGTTGCCCCCTTCTGGGATGCGGTGATCGCCTCCCTGGGGCAATGGCAGGCGATCTCGGGGGTGCTGACCGCTGGCTGGTCCACCCTCCAAGGGGTGCCCGCCCTGTTTTTAATGCAGCGGGGTTTTGCCTCAGGGCTGCTCCGCTACGGGGTGCTGTCGGCCCATAAACCCACATAGCATACTCAACTAGTTGAATAATCCATGGTGGGCAGTTAAAGTGCAACTAGTTGCATATGAGCCCGCCATGCCTCCTTCCCCCCGCTACTCCCAAGCTGCCGTGCAGGATATCCTCAGCCGTGCCTTGCAGGCCCGCACCGCCGGGGAATTTTCCCGCACCCAGCTCGAAGAAATGGCTGCTGAATTGTCTATCGACCCCGCCGATCTCGATCAGGCCGAACGGCAATGGCGGCAAGCCCAAGCCGCAGCCCAGGCCCGCCAGCGGCGGCGCGATCGCCAGCGGCGCGACTGGCTGATCTATGGCATCAGCAGTGTAGGCTTCGTTGCCATTGACCTCGCCACCGCTGGCACCCTGACCTGGGCCTTTTTTCCCATTGCTGGTTGGGGACTGGGGTTGCTGTTGGGGGGCAAGAGCTGCCATCGAGATCGGTCCCTACGGTCTGTCCCTCCCCTCCCTGGGGAGGCCCCGTCGGCTCCGGCCTCGGCAGGTGACTACCCCTAATCACGGATACGACGAATTAGGCCAATCGATCCGCCAGATGTAGGAGCGTAAGGCTGTAGTGTGCCCCTACTGCTGAAGCGAGCCTGACAGATGAGCGATAACCCGTAGGGCGATCGCCACCCTCCCAACATGGACTGAGGCCAGGGCTGCCACATCCCTAAGTCCGCGCTCTCACGGATTACCCCGCCCCCCGCAACAAAAAGATCCGTAATTCACAGAAGTTAATGGCTGTTCTGCCGGGTCATCCTAAGCCTACGGAATCCCGATCAACGTCGATGGTACGGTGACAGTACTCCCCCCATCGCGTCATCCATTCAGGCTGAACGCCTTGGCTGAATAACCTGCCCACGCCCATTTCTGTCATCTGGCTAGGGACCGTAACCGTTGCCAAACCAGGACTCTGGCGGTCATTGATGACAACTCCTAGCTGCTCATGGGGGATCTAACCATGACAATTCGCTGGAAAACTTTCATCCTACAGATAGCCTTCTGGCTAGTCGCAGAATGCACCCTAACCCTCCTGGGTATGGACGATTTAGCGGATTATGGTGAGTACCAAGGCACCTTGTACCTGGCTGATAGTGTCGCTCTTCCTCACCTGATCATGAACCTATGAGCAGCTTCTCTAAAACTGGGGTGCTAGGATTCGAACCTAGGAATGGCGGGACCAAAACCCGCTGCCTTACCGCTTGGCGACACCCCATTGGGCAAGCTTTTGTAATATAGCAGCTTTCACAGGACCCCTGTCAATAGACCCTAATTCTAAATTTCCCCTGGGGATCAAGGGTGGCTGGACAGGGGGAAAGGGACCGTGCGATCGCCCCTGGGCGGATAGGTTTGAGACCGATCCAGGCACTGCCGCACCGTTGCCGTCAGGGCCTGGGGTTGCTCCACCATGGCCATATGACCACAGTTATCTAGCACCGACACATTGCTGACAGGGCATCTAAACGACGGGTGAAAACTGGCCAAGTGGCGCACAAACCGTTCCTCCATCACCTGGTCCTGGGCTCCGGCAATGAAGTGGACCGGTTGGCGTAGCCCCGCCACCAACTGGGGTAACTGGTGGACTTCTGCTTCAGTGGTGGACGCCAAAAGTGCCCCCAGGGCAGCGTCTGGATGGGCCGCCAGGAGGTCCTGAAGTCGCTGCTGCCCCC
>JAQCHG010000217.1 GCA_027619675.1 Cyanobacteriota bacterium | reverse complement strand
GGCTCGGGGGATTCAAATAGGGTGATGCCCCGCCCGGTGCCAAAGTCCCCTCGGGAAACCCCCAGACAGTCTTGGAAGCCCCGCCGCCATTCCCCCAGCCGTTCTGGGGTGTTTGCCAGCATCAGCACCCGCAGGCGATCGCCATAGAGGGTGTAGAGAATGGAAATAATCGCTGACGACACCAGGGCATTTTGCAAACGACTGCTGAGGCTTTTGAGCGCCCCCCGGCCCCCCTGGTTAAAGAACCAGTTGGCCACCCGTTCGGCATGGATAGGCTCGAAGGTGCGACGCAGTTGCCAGATGGGGCCATAGTAGTCGGGCCGCAGGCGGTACTGGTCTAGCAGGCTGCGGATGCGATCGCCCTGCTGTTGAAAGCGAGACTGGGCAAACTCCACCTGAGGGCTGGCCTCCGGCTCCGGAGTGGGGGGCGGCGGGGTGGGGTGGCCTCGCCCCGCGATTTCCCGCTGGGGGACGGGCTCCGGAGGGCGCATCTCCAACTGTTCGGCGGCGGTGGCGAGGTCCTGCAAACTGCCCACCAGATATTCTTTAAATCCCTGCACCCGTACTGCCAGATCCTGGGAAGCCCCGGCAAAGGTGGTTTTCATCTCGGCTTCGATGCGATCGCGGCGGCGCTCCAGCTTTTCGATCTCCAGTTCCAGCGATCGCCTGCGCCGCTCTAGATCACTCACCCCCTGCTGCACCAAGCGGGCAATGTCGGCTTCCACCTGATGGGGAACGTTGCTGGCCGCTGGCGTGGAGGCAGACCCAGCACTGCTGGCGGCGGCGGAAAAAGAAGATTCGTCAGCGGACATAGATCACGGGCTTAAAGGAACAGCGCTAGGGGTTGTGCCAATGTCAATTAGAAGCCTGGTTGAGCAACGATTACAGCCCCTAGCCAGGGTATAGGGGTGGGCGGGGACAGGGTGCCCCAGGCAAGGCTTGACCTGTCATGGCTGACACGCCCTAGGCAGAAGCCTGGGCATCTGCCGCCAATTGGGGCAAGCGGCTTTCTAATTGGGTGCGTAGGGCCGCCGCTTGAAACAGCATCGGCAGGAAGTGAATGCTGTTCACCTCCCGAAAGTAAAACAGAATGGGCACCGGCGACCAGAAGATTGACCACACCTGCCAGTCTGCGTAGGGAAACTGGCGAATGCACCGCTGCCCCCGATACACCTCCAACGATTCTGGGGTAAACACCAGCCGCAGGGTGACGGCCTGCACCAGCAGAAACAGGGCAAACAGGGCGATCGCCCCGCCTAACCAAACCTGGAGGGCCAAAACAGGCAGCGCCAGCACCCCCAACCCGATGGGGATGGCATAGCTGGGGGGCAAGGTCACCGACTCAGCGGTGGTAGCCTCAGAAGTCATGGTCATGGGGCTCACCCAGAACAGCAATGGCGATAGGAATCCATCCTGCTGGCGGCCCTCACCACGACGGTCCGCCAGCCCATCCCTAGCCATGCCCCCATTGTAAAGGGTGGGCTGGGCTGGCCCTTAGAAATTACCCATGACGGCACTGCCCAACCCTTGGAACATCAACCAAGACAGGAAGAAGTTGCTGATAAAAATGGCCAATAGGGAAGTAACCACGGCGGTGGTGGTGGATTGCCCCACCCCCTTGGCCCCCCCGGTGGTGGTCAGGCCCCAACTGGAGCCAATGATGGCGATCAAAATGCCAAAAACAAAGGACTTGATAATGGAACTCAGCAAGTCCCAGACGCTGAGAAAGTTTTGGGCGGAGTTGATAAACACCGTCTGGCCAATGCCATAGAGGTTAGTGGCAATCACCAACCCACCGCTCATGCCCATGATGAAGGACAGCAGATTGAGCACGGGCAGCATCAGGGCGCAGGCCACCACCCGAGGAATCACCAGATAATCAATGGGGTCAGTTTTGAGGATTTGCAGGGCATCGATTTGCTCCGTCACCTTCATGGTGCCGATCTCAGCGGCAAAGGCGGACCCGACTCGACCAGCCAGCACCACCGCCGTCAGTACCGGAGCCAGTTCACGGGCCAGGGTTAGGGCCAACACCCCTCCGATCGCCGTACCCGCCCCAAAGTTGAGAAATTCCCGCGTCACCTGAATGGTGAACACCATGCCCACAAAGGCCGCTGTCACCAGGGCGATGAGGAGAGACGCGGGTCCCACCGCCGCCATTTGCTCTAAGGTGTTGCGTCGATGGAGGGGGCGCGAGACTAAATGCACCACCACCTGCCCCCCCAGCAGCACCGCCGCCAGTAGCCGTTGGCTCCACCGCTGCAAACCAGCTATGTCCGTCGCCTGGGTCACGGGGGCACCTCACTCGTCTCCGGCCTGCCTCCGCATTATATAGAACGGTTTTGGCAGACTTGTCAGCGGTTGGCGGGGAATCAGCGCCTTTGCCCCCGTTCTCGGCAAGGACCCACACAAAACGCCCCCCCATCCTCCACCTTCTGTTTAGGACTGCCATAAAACGTGCCCGCCTCTTCGACCTGTTTAGACCTGACGCCAAATATGGCGACATCCTCGACCTTCCCTTTGGGGCAGGGGCTTCAGCCCCCGGTTTATCGGGGCAACTCACCAGTCCTGGGGATGAATTCCTGTCGGCAAGGGGGGCGCTGTGCTGAAATTGAAAAGGCAGATTTTTCCCTAAGGGCGATCGCGATGATCTCTTTGTTTTCTCGGGCCATTCCCCCCCGTCGTTTCTGGTCAGGGACCCCCTCACCGTTGGGGCGGGCGATCGCCCTGTTGCTGGGGCTCTGGCTGGGGCTGATTACCTGCACCGCCCTGCCCACCCCAGCCCTGGCCCGCACCGCCACCCCTGGTACCGACATTCAGCCCTATCTAGACCGGGTGACGGACCAGGTGACGGAATTCACCCTAGACAATGGCCTCAAGTTCATCGTGCTGGAACGGCACCAGGCCCCGGTGGTGTCCTTTATGCTCTACGCCAATGTGGGGGCGGTGAATGAAGAGGACGGCAAAACAGGGGTGGCCCACTATTTGGAACACCTGGCCTTTAAGGGCACTACCCGTATTGGCACCCGCAACTACGAGGCGGAGCAGGCGGTGTTGGACCGTCAGGATCAGGTCTTCAAGCAGATCTTGGCAGCGGAGCAGGCGGGCAATGGGGAAGCGGCAGCGGACCTGCGATCGCAGTTAACCGCGTTACGCACAGAAGCCGCCCAGTATGTGGAGCAAAATGAGTACGGCCAAATTGTGGAGCAGGCTGGCGGTGTGGGCCTCAACGCCACCACTGGGGCTGACGCCACCCGCTATTTCTACAGCCTGCCCTCCAACAAGCTGGAACTGTGGATGTCCCTGGAGTCAGAACGGTTCTTGGAACCCGTCTTCCGGGAGTTTTACGAAGAGAAGGACGTCATCCTAGAAGAGCGGCGGATGCGGGTGGACAACTCCCCCATCGGTACGCTGATTGAAGTGTTCTTGGAAGAAGCTTTTACAGAGCATCCCTACCGCCGCCCCATCATTGGCTATGCCGATGATCTCTACGTGGCTACGCGGGAAGATGTCCAGGCGTTTTTTGATCGCTACTATGGCCCCAACAATCTGGTGGCGGCGATCGTGGGGGATGTGGATCCCGCAGAGGTGCAGGCAATGGCGACGGCCTACTTTGGCCGTTTCCCGGCCCGCAGCCTACCCGCCAGGGTGGAGGTGACAGAGCCGCCCCAAACCGCCCCCAAGGAGTTTACCCTCACCCTACCGTCGCAACCCTGGTATCTGGAGGGCTATCACCGCCCCAGCCTCAATGACCCCGACCACGCCATCTACGGCATGATTGAGAGCATTTTGGTGAGTGGCCGTACCGCCCGCCTCTACAAGGGACTGGTGGAGGATCAGCGGGTGGCCCTGGATGTGGGCAGCATCAATGGCTTCCCTGGGGACAAGTACCCCACCCTGTTGGTGCTTTATGCGGTAACGGCTCCCGGCGTCTTGCCCGATGACATTGCCCCTGCCTTTGAGGCGGAGCTAGACCGGCTGATCAATGAACCCGTAACGGAGGCAGAGTTGGACCGGGTGAAAACCCAGGCGCGGGCTGGATTGCTGCGGCAGTTGTCCTCCAATGGGGGGATGGCGGCGCTATTGGCGGAATATGAGGCTAAGACCGGGTCTTGGCGCAATATCTTCTCAGAGTTGGCGGCGATCGAAGCGGTGACGGCGGCGGATGTGCAGCGGGTCGCAGCGGCCACGTTCCGTCCAGAAAACCGCACCGTGGGCAAAATTGTGCCCGACAGCAACAGCTAAAATTCACTTGCCCATCAGTTCACTTCAGCTCACGAATGACGCGCCCTAGGACAGGGCGATCGCCAAACTAATCATCAGCAGGGCCACTAGGGCGATCCAGCCACCGTTCCGTTTTAGGGCCAAGCGTAGGGACCATCGGGGCGAGAGGCCCCTGGAGCCAGCCTGTGACCATCGCGGTGGGTAGACCTCACTGCTGGGGTTTATGGACTGGTAGAGGGTGCAACTGGTGGCGTGGGGCCGCTGGGGAAACGTACAGGAGTTGTCTGCGTGGTAGGCACAATCGGTGCAAAGCACCTGATCCCCGGTGGTGCGGTGCAGGGGCATACCGGGGTGGCCATGGGCCTTGAGCACCAAACCACAGTGGGGACATTGGACCGCCACGGCATCAACGGCAGTGTCACAGCGGGGGCAAGTGGGCATGGGTCCTGAGGAGCAGAGGGGTGGGGAGCCAGGGAGAGTCAGGGGCTAGGGAGAGAAAGGAGCTAGGGAGAGAAGGAGCTAGGGAGTAGTCTGGGTTTGTTCTGGAG
>JAQCHG010000216.1 GCA_027619675.1 Cyanobacteriota bacterium | reverse complement strand
CGGTTGCTGCCCCAACCCTTGCAGGTGCTGCTGAGATGGTAATGGAAACATCCCCTGGGATCATGGCTAAGACACTGGCGCGTTTTGAAGCGCGTCCGTGGCGCAGTTGGTTGGGTGATGGGGTGCTGATTGCCCTGCTGAGTGGCCCCATCGCGGCTCCATTTTTGCGGGCCTCTGGCTGGCCCCCACTGGAGTTGATTGCCAACATCATCTACGCCATGGGCATGCGGGTTTGCCCCCAGCCGGAACTGGGGTTAGCGCTCAGCCCCCCCCATATCATGGCGGTGTGCATGCGCTGCTATGGCACCCTGCTGGGCTTGGTAGCGATGCGGTTGCTGCATCGACGAGATCGCGGCCAGTCTGCCTACTGGCTAGAGCAGTATGGCCTCTGGGGCTTTGGCATCGCCTTTGCCCTCTGCATGGTGTATCCGGCAGAGTTGGCGCTCCAGGGCTTTGACTGGTGGCCCGTGGACCAGTGGCGCATGACCCTCTTCGGTTGGTTTTCTGGCCTGGGTTTAGGGGCTTACCTGATGCCGATTTTGCACCAGGGCGATCGCGTCTAATCGACCCAGTCAGTCAATCCTGGCGGCTGCGATTCTAAAGCCGTCCAGCTCCGCCGATCCATGTATCGCTGGGGAGACGGTCATCCGCCAATTTTGGATTGACTCACCCCTAGGGCAGTTTTGGGGAGCTTGCCGAATAGAATGGGAAATCGTCAAGCCACTTTTATATCGGAAGCAATCCCTCAAAACCTGTGAAATTTTCTGTTTACCACACCCCCGAAGAAGTTCCCGACCAGGGGCAGCCTGACTGCGCGATCGCCATTGATGTCCTGCGGGCCACCACCACCATGGCGGCAGCGTTGGATGCGGGAGCCACCGCCATTCATGTCTTTAGCGATCTGGCCATGTTGCGCCAAGCCAGTGAGGAATATCCCCCAGAAGAACGGCTACTAGCGGGAGAACGGGGCGGGGCCAAGGTGGAGGGGTTTGACCTAGGCAATTCTCCCCTAGACCACACGGCGGCACAGTCCGGGCAGCGGCGGCTATTTATGAGCACCACCAACGGCACCCGCTGTCTCCAGCGGATCCCAACCGCTCCAACGGTGATTACTGCCGCCCTCACCACCCGGCAAGCCGTGGTCAACTACCTCGACAAGACCCAGCCGACAACGGTGTGGATGGTGGGTTCTGGCTGGGAAGGCACCTACTCCTTGGAGGACACCGTCTGTGCTGGCGCGATTCTGCACCGCTTGGCAGAACAGTTTAATTTGGATTTGAAGGAACTGGCCGGCAATGATGCGGCGGTGGCAGCGGTCAGCCTCTATGTGCAATGGCACGATCGCCTGCTGGACCTGATGCACTATGCCTCCCACGGCCAGCGGCTGCTGCGGCTCAACCAAGAAACGGATCTGAGCTACTGCTCCCAATTAGATGTGCTGGATGTGGTCCCCATACAGACTCAACCGGGGGTCTTGGCCCTGCAAGTTTAACGTCACCTCCCCAGCCCCTCACCCCCTGCTCCTGGTCTTCTCAGGCCCCATTCAGACAAACGGCTTACCGTCAATATCTAGGGTGATCGCCCCAAACAAACGGGAGCAGGCCTTACGCGGTCACCCCGACGAACTCAGGGCTTTAAGCCCTTGGCCCCAACGGGACGACAAAGATTTGGGAGCCCGTTGCGTAGGTCCGATGGATGCGCGATCGCCGTTGACATTTAACCGGGGGAAAAGTAGTGGCCGTTGACTATGACATGGTGGTGATTGGTGGCGGGTCTGCCGGGTTGGTGGCCGCCAGTGCCGGAGCCCAGCTCAATGCCAAAGTCGCCTTAATCGAAAAGGAACCTCGACTGGGGGGCGATTGCCTCCATTATGGCTGCGTTCCCAGTAAATCCCTGATCCACGCGGGGCGGGTGGCCCACGATGTGAAACGGGCAGCCACCTACGGCATTGACGTCACCCTCCACGACATTCGCATCCAAGCCGCCCTCGGCCACGTCCATCGCGTCATCGACACCATCCAAGTCCACGACTCCACCGAACGGTTTGAATCCCTAGGCGTCGAAGTGATCTATGGGGATGGTCAGTTTGTAGACGGCTCCACCTTTGCCGTCAATGGCCGCACCCTCAAGGCCCGCACCTTTCTTATCGCCACCGGAGGCCGACCAGAGTTGCCCCCGATCCAGGGCCTGCGGGAAGCGGGGTATCTCACCAACGTCAACGTCTTTTCCATCGACACCCGACCCGCCAGCTTGGCCGTGATTGGCGCTGGCCCCATTGGCTGTGAACTGGGGCAAGCCTTTGCCCGACTGGGCAGCGAGGTCACCATCCTGGCCAGCCGGGACCAAATTATGCCCAAGGAGGAGGCGGAAGCGGCCCAAGTGGTGCAGCAAGCCTTGGCAGAGGAGGGCATTCGCATTTTGACCCGCACCCGCGCCCAATCGGTGACGATGCGGGACGGGAAAAAGGCGATCGCGACCACCGACGGCATCGAAGTGGTGGTGGATGAAATTCTAGTGGCGGCAGGGCGGGTACCCAATGTGGAGAGCCTCAACTTGCAGGCAGCGGGGGTCACCGTGGGCAAAGAGGGGATCACCGTCAACGGCAAGCTCCAGACCACGAACCCCCGCATCTACGCCGCTGGGGATGTGATTGGCGGCTACCAGTTCACCCATGTGGCTGGGTATGAAGCGGCAGTGGTGCTGCAAAACGCCCTGTTCTTCCCCACCAAATCTGCCGACTATCGGGTGATTCCCTGGGCCACCTTCACGGATCCAGAATTGGCTCGGGTGGGGCTGACGGAAGAACAAGCCCGCAAGCGCTACGGCGACGACATCCGGGTGCTGCGCCACGATTTCGACCATGTGGATCGAGCACTGGCGGAGGGGGCAGGCATCGGCTTTGCCAAGTTCATCACCCGCAGCAATGGCGAGATTCTGGGTGCCCATATCGTTGGGCCAGCGGCGGGGGAGTTAATCCACGAAGTGGTGCTGGCCATGAGCTACAAGCTCAAAATCGGTGCCCTCAGCGGCATCATCCACGTCTACCCCACCCTGGCGGAAATCAACAGCAAGACCGCTTTGCAGTTTAAAAAGCAAAGCTATGCCGCCAATCAACGGCTACAGAATCTACTGCGGGGGTTCTTTAACCTGCGGCGGTCTTGGGGACGGTAGGGGCGATTAGGGAGACTGGAGAAGGGTTTCGACACCCCTTACCAGTCTCTCCCAACCCATTGCCCAGGTTTGAGGCCCTTTTTCATCCTCGTTTAGCGGCACCGTCGGCACTGTCGGCACTGCCGGGATGCTGGATGCGGTCAGGGGCGCGTTCCCGTTAAAAAAAAGCACGGCTCCGGCAAGAGCGGCCCCAAAAAAAGTATGTTTTGGGAATAGGGGTAACGCTGGCTACAACCCAGCCTCCAGCTCTTGCAGTGTCGCCACGGAACTATGTCTCAACCGACGATTGAATCGATCCTGAACGAAAAACGGCTGTTTCATCCCCCCGCTGAGTTTGCGGCCCAGGCTCGGGTGAGCGGCATGGCAGCCTATGAAGACCTGTACCAAAAAGCAGCTGCCGATCCCGCTGCCTTCTGGGCGGAATTGGCGGAGCAGGAACTGCACTGGTTTAAAAAGTGGGACCAGGTACTGGACTGGCAGCCTCCCTTTGCTAAGTGGTTTGTGGGGGGCAAGCTCAACATTTCCTACAACTGCTTGGATCGTCACCTCACCACCTGGCGGCGCAATAAGGCGGCGCTGATTTGGGAGGGGGAACCAGGAGACTCCCGCACCTTGACCTACGGGGAACTGCACCGGGAAGTGTGCCAGATGGCCAATGTTCTGAAGGATCTGGGGGTGCAGAAGGGCGATCGCGTCGGTCTCTACATGCCCATGATCCCCGAGGCGGCGATCGCCATGTTGGCCTGTGCCCGCATTGGTGCCCCCCATACGGTGGTCTTTGGCGGCTTTAGTGCCGATGCCCTGCGCGATCGCCTCAACGACGCCGAAGCCAAAGTGGTGATCACCGCCGATGGCGGCTTTCGCAAAGACAAAGTCATCCCCCTCAAGGCAGCGGTGGACCAAGCCCTGGCCAACAACGCCGCCCCCAGCGTTCAGCACGTCCTGGTGGTACAGCGCACCAAAGCCGACATCCCCATGGTGTCCGGACGGGATCATTGGTGGCACGACCTGCAAAAAACCGCCTCCGGCCACTGCCCCGCCGAAGTGATGGACGCCGAAGACATGCTGTTCATCCTCTACACCAGTGGCACCACCGGCAAGCCCAAAGGGGTGGTCCACACCACCGGGGGCTACAACCTCTACACCCACATGACCTTCCAGTGGACCTTTGACCATCGGGACACCGATGTCTACTGGTGTACCGCCGATGTGGGCTGGATCACAGGCCACAGCTACATCGTCTACGGTCCCCTCTCCAACGGAGCCACCAGCCTCATGTACGAAGGGGTGCCCCGCCCCTCCAACCCCGGCTGTTTTTGGGATGTGGTAGAAAAATACGGCGTCAACATCTTCTACACCGCCCCCACCGCCATCCGCGCCTTCATCAAAATGGGGGACGAAGAACCCAAAAACAGGGACCTCTCCTCCCTGCGACTGCTGGGCACCGTCGGTGAACCCATCAACCCCGAAGCTTGGGTGTGGTATCACCAGGTAATTGGTGGCGAACGCTGCCCCATTGTGGATACCTGGTGGCAGACAGAAACCGGCGGCTTCATGCTCACCCCCCTGCCCGGTGCCACCCCCACCAAACCAGGCTCCGCCACCAAACCCTT
>JAQCHG010000215.1 GCA_027619675.1 Cyanobacteriota bacterium | reverse complement strand
CGGCAATAGTTTTAACTGGCGCATTGCCCAGTGGACGTTTTTGCTGACGGCTTGGCAAGAGGCTCCCCTCTGGGGGCACGGATTGAACACCAGTGACACCCTCACCGTGCTGGCCAACTATGCCCACAACGAATACGTGCGGGCCTTGGCGGAAGGGGGGGTGATCGGCCTGGGGCTGTTTTTACTCTTTTTACTCGGGCAGGGGATTTGGCTGGCCTGGATGGTGAGCCAGTCACCATCCCATCATCCCCGCCGCACCCTATAGCAAATTTTGCTGGCGTTTTTAGGGGCCACCGTGGTCGGCATGGCCACGGAAAATATCTGGACCCACACCAACCTTTATTACTACTGGTGGGTGGTTTTTGCCGTCTTGAGTTGGCCCTGGCAAGGGGATTTAGCCAGGTTATCGGGGCCTGGTGACCATTGCAGAATGGCTAACCATCCCATGCTTCCTTCCCATGCTTCCTTCAGAAAATTCAGCACTTTTAGGGCGTTAATTACGCGCTCAAGGACCTATGTCAATTACCCAGGAAATTAAATCTAAGGTGCTTAAGGGGGGGATGTATCTCACCTTGGGGAATGTATTGGCAGCGGTGCTTTCCCTGGTGAGCGTGCTGGTGATTGCCCGTCTATTAGGACCTAAAAACTATGGCATTGCGACGGTGGCGATCGCCACCTTTTACTTTGCCATCTGGACCTGTCGCCTGGGGCTGAATATCTACCTGGTGCGGCAGCCCCACCTGATCGAAAGTGGCCCCCAGCAGGTGCTGTCCTTTTACAACAGTGTGGGGCTGGCCCTCTGTCTGGGCCTGTGGTGGGGTGCGCCGCTGCTGGGCCTGTGGACGGGGGAACTGGAGGTTACCCCAGCGATGCGGCTACTGATTCCCGCCATTTGGCTAGATATGACGGGGATGGTAGCGATCGCCATGCTGGAGCGTAACTTGCAATTTGCCCAGGTGGGGCTGATCGAAACCCTGGCCCAGGTGGCCAACTATCTGGTGGCCATTCCCCTAGTGCTGATGCAGTGGAGCTACTGGGGGCCTGTGGTAGGCACCCTGGTCCAGTATGGGGTGCAGTTTGTGCTGGCCTACCGCCTGTACCCGATTAGCTGGCGTTGGCGCTGGGATTGGGCCTTTTTAGGCCCTGCCCTCCACTATGGATTGACCTATTCCAGTGCCGATTGGCTGCTGGGGCTCAAGGCCCTGCGGGTGCCCCTGCTGGTGAGTGGTCTGCTAGGGGTGGAGGCGGCGGGGCTGGCGGGCATTGCCAGTCGGTTTGTCGATCAGATCACCCTGCTGCGCCTGATCATCCGCCGCATGTCCATTGGGGTGATGGCCCGGATTGTGGAAAACCCAGCGGCGACGCGGCGGGCCGTCAGCATGGGTATGGCCTATCAAGCGTTGATTGTCGGCCCCCTATGTGCGCTGTTTGCCTGTTTCAGCACCTGGATTATTCCGCTGCTGTTTGGCGAAGCCTGGTTGCCCAGTGCCCAAATTTTTCCGCTAGTGGCCCTGGGCACCCTGATCAGTGCCCTGTTTGATTTGCACACGGCGGTGCTGTATACCGTCGGCCACAACCGGGCCGCCGCGATCGCCAATGCGGGCTATGTGGGGCTGCTGTGGCTGAGTTGCCTGCTGCTGTTGCCGATCGCTGGTCTCTGGGGCTATGCCCTGTCGGAGATTTTTGCCCTGCCAGCGTTTTGGCTGATGCACCATACCTTTCGGCGCTACTGGGGCACCCCCCGGTATCGTGAGGCGATTTGGTTGGTGGGGGCGGCCAGTTTGCCCCTATTGGCCAGTCTGGTGTATCCCCCTTGGATTTCGGTGCCGATTTTGGTGCTGAGTTACGGCGCAGTGTTTTGGCTGAGCCCCGATTTGCAACGGATTCCCGGCGGGTTGCTGACTTCCCTGCGTACTAAAACCGTGGGCTAGCGATCGCCCGCAGATCCTGTTCTGTCCTACTCCCTACCTAGATCTCACCATGCCCCTAGTTTCTGTGATTATCCCGGCCTACAACGCCATGACCTACTTGCCCTCGACCCTAGCGAGTGCTCTAGGGCAGACCTGGCAGAACTTTGAAGTGCTGATCATTGACGATGGCAGCACCGACGGTCTCCAGGACTGGTTTCAGCAGCAGGTGACCGACCCTCGGGTGCGGCTGATTCGCCAACCCAACGGCGGCATTTCTAAGGCTCGAAATGTGGGTATCCGGGCGGCGACGGGCCGCTACCTGGCCTTTCTGGATGCCGACGATCGCTGGGCTCCCGATAAGCTGGCCCAACAGGTCCACTGCCTAGAACAGGATCCAGCGGCGGGGTTGGTGTATACCTGGGTGGCCTACATTGATGAGCGGGATCAGCCCACGGGCCGGGTGCGCCAAAACTACGCCGAAGGCATGGTGTGGTCAACCCTAGTGCAGCACAACATTGTCGAATGCGGCAGCGTGGCCCTGGTGCGGCGGGAGTGTTTTGCCACCGTGGGGGAGTTTGATGAATCGCTGCGATCGGTGGAAGACCTGGATATGTGGCTACGAATTGCCAAACACTATCCCTTCCGCGTGATTCCCCAGGTATTGGTGCATTATCGCCAATATCGCACCAGCCTATCCCGCAATTGGCCGCTGATGGAGGCCAGCTTTGCCCAGGTGTTTACCCGCACCTTTGCCGATGTCCCCGCCGATCAGCAGCCCCTCAAGGCTAAAAGCTATGCCGCCGCCTATCTGTGCCTGGGCTGGAAACCCCTGCAAGTCGAAGCGATTGCCCCCCGCCAGTCCCTAGCCCTGGTCTGCAAAGCGATCTCGTATCACTGGCCCAGCCTGTTCACCCCAGAATGCCTGCGGTTGTTGCTGGCGATCGCGCTGACCTTGGGGTTTGGTCCCCAGGGCTACGCCACCCTGCTGGGATGGCTGCACCACTGGCGGCGACAAGTCAGCGATCGCCCCCAGGTTCACCCCTCCGAACAGAGGGTTTAAGCCCCTGACCCCCACGGAATACCGAGAATGCGGGAGCATTTTACGTAAGTTCCAAGGGGGCTAGGAACGGGCCTCGATTTTTCCCCATCACCGTATCTGCCAAGACCCATGCCCCAAGTCTCTGTGATTATCCCCAGCTATAACGCGATCGCCCATTTGCCGATGGCGGTGCAAAGTGTGTTGCACCAGACCTTCACCGACTATGAACTGATCATCGTGGATGATGGCAGTACCGATGGCACCGATCAGTGGCTTCGCCCCCTGAGCGACCCGCGCATTCGCCCCCTCTGGCAGCCCAACCAGGGGAAATCCGCTGCCCGCAATGCCGGGATTCAAGCCGCGCGATCGCCCCTCATTGCCTTCTTAGATGCCGATGATTTTTGGGAACCCACCAAACTCGAACAGCAGGTGGCCTATTTGGCGGCGCATCCCGAGGTGGATGTGGTGTATACCTGGACAGCGCTAGCGGACGCCAACGGTCACCCCACGGGACGGCTAATCGCCCACCGGGCAGAGGGAGATGTGTGGCCCGATTTGATACGCGCCAATATTCTCACCTGCGGCAGTACACCGCTGATCCGGGCCGACTGCTTTCAACAGGTGGGGCTGTTTGCCCCCGACCTGCCCTTCGCCCAAGACTGGGAAATGTGGATTCGCCTCGCCGCCAGATTTCAGTTTGGGGTGGTGCCCGCTCCCCTTGTCCGCTATCGCCAGCATGCCCACAACACCAGTCGCGATTGGCGGCGGATGCAGGCGTGTAATACCCAGGTGCTAGAGCGGGCCTTTCAAGCCCCCCCGCTCCAACACCGTGCCAGTGTGCCCCAGTTGCAAAGCACCGCTTTTCACACGTTGTACCTGTATTTGGGCTGGTTGGCCTTACGCAGTCGCGACTATCGCGATGCCCGTTGCCTCTGGCGGCAAGCCTGTGAGGTCGTGCCGGGTAAGCGCTACACCCCAGAGTCTGTGCGGTTGTGGCTGGACATTGGGGTAGAGCGATCGCTGGGTCGTCGTCGCTATGGTGCCGTGCTGTCTGTTTGGCATCGCCTGCGCCAGTCCCTAATACCCCAGGGCATCCCTTGGCGAACCCTGTGTTTGCCAAGGGGCGCAGGGCAGCAGCAGCCCAAGGGCGTAGGGGGGCAGGGCAGCGGCAGGGGGCCAGAGCGTAAGGCGACTGTCGCCGGGAGGCCCTAATCACCCAACCTCAAGGTAACTGCTCCCTGAAACGTAACCGTCCCCTTCGACTCCGCTCAGGAGACAGTGCCCTCAAGCCAGTTCAGGGGACGATTCCCTCAAGTCCGCCTACATAGGCTTTTGTTAGTCAATCAGGGCTGGTATTTTGAATTTTGAGTTTTGAGTTTTAAATTCTAGAAGAACTGTCATCATCATGCGAATCGCCTTTTTAGTCGGCAAATTTCCCTGTCTGTCACAGCCCTTTATCATCAACCAAATTATCGGGCTACTTGATCAAGGCCACGAGGTGGATATTTACGCCCTCGAAGGCCCTTCCCACGAAGACCAAAGCCATCCCCAAGTGCGGGATTATCGGTTGTTAGAGCGGACCCGTTACGGTGTGTTTCCATCAGAAAGTTTGCCGCTGCGGCTACTCCAAGGACTGGGATTAATCTTGCGGTATGGCTGGCGCTATCCGCGATCGCTGCTAGCTGTTTTAAACCTGTTTAAATACGGCAAACGGGCTGCCAGTCTGCGCCCATTGTTTGCGGTGATTCCCTTTTTGCCCAGGCAGCAGTACGACATTATTCACGCTCAGTTTGGGGTTTATGCCCTGCTGGGGGCCGATCTGAGGGCACTGGGGCGACTGCAAGGCA
>JAQCHG010000214.1 GCA_027619675.1 Cyanobacteriota bacterium | reverse complement strand
GGAATTGATTTCCCAACTGAAGCGGCCTAGCCCTGAGGCCACCGTCACGGAAGATTGACGCCCCTACCGTTGCCCTGTCAACCCCATTCAACGCCCTGTCCGCCCATGGCATCCCGCCGCACCCAAAGCCTCATCAACGCCGCCATCTACATTCTGGCCACCCTCGGGGCCAACTACACCGCCACCTGGTTTATCCCCTTTCCCATCTTTGGCCAGGTGGCGGTGGGGACGTTTATTTTTGGCATCACCTTTACCCAACGCGATCGCCTCCATAGCGCTGGTCGCCGCTGGGTGTACGGCACCATTGCCGCCGCCGCCCTCGCCAACGTGTTGATGAGTGCCCTGCTGACTGTGCCAGGGCGAATTATTGTGGCCAGTTTTCTGGCCATTGTGCTGGCGGAAACGGCGGATACCGAGGTCTATCAACGGCTGCTGCGCTACCCCTGGCTCGTGCGGGTGACCGGAAGCAATGCGGTTTCGGTGCCGCTGGACACGGTGCTGTTTAGCCTGGTGGCCTTTGCTGGGGTGTTGCCCGCCTGGGAAATTGCCTCCCTGGTGTTTGGGGAGGTGATCACCAAGTACGCCATTGGGGCGATCGCCGCCCTCTGGAAGGATGGCCACTTTGTCTGGCAGGAAACCTAATGCCCTCCTATGCCTCCGTGCCGCTATCCGCTGCTGATCCATTGACGGCTCAGCTATCCGGGGCTGAAGCCTTGAATGCCCAGCTATCCGCCGCTCAGCCATCCGCTGCTGCCTCATCACTACCGTAGGGGACCCCAACCGTTGCCATTGGATCACCAAATTGGATCACCAAAGCTTTGACGTACTGCTGGTGGGCAGTGGCGCGGCGGGACTGTACGCCGCCCTCTGCATCCCTGACACCTATCGGGTGGGGCTGATCACCAAGGATGTGCTCACCCA
The DNA here is from genome assembly GCA_027619675.1 of Cyanobacteriota bacterium. GTDB lineage: Bacteria > Cyanobacteriota > Cyanobacteriia > Phormidesmidales > Phormidesmidaceae > PCC-6406. The sequence continues at coordinate 3,876 of JAQCHG010000214.1, read as the reverse complement.
GTCCGCTAGCGACTGGGCCCAGGGGGGCATCGCCGCCGCGATCGCCCCCGAAGATTCCCCCCGCCTGCACCAAACCGACACCCTCCAAGCCGGGGCGGGCCTGTGCGATCCCGTGGCCGTGGCTCAACTGGTGGAGCTGGCCCAGCCCTGCATTGAGGCCCTGGTGGCCCTGGGGGTGCCCTTTGACCGCCAAGGGAACCACCTCGCCCTCACCCTAGAGGCGGCCCATTCCCGCAAACGGGTGCTCCACGCCGCCGACACCACCGGACGGGCAGTGGTGGCCACCCTGGCGGCGGCGGTGCGCCAACGGCCCCACATCACCGTGTTAGAGCACACCTTTGTGCTGGATTTGTGGCACACCGCCACCGCCTGCCAGGGGGTGATCTCCCTCTGCACTGACCCAACCCAGGGGGATCATCTGCGCTGGATTGTCGCCGGGGCGGTGGTGTTGGCCACCGGGGGCGGCGGTCAAGTCTTTGCCGAAACCACCAACCCCACCGCCAGCACCGGAGATGGGGTGGCCACCGCCTGGCGGGCGGGGGTGCATCTGCGGGATCTGGAGTTTTTTCAATTCCATCCCACCGCCCTCAAGGTGGCGGGGGCTCCCCGGTTTTTGATTAGCGAAGCGGTGCGGGGGGAAGGGGCGCATCTGATTGACCACAGCGGCCATCGCTTTGCCTTCGACTACCATCCCCAAGGGGAACTGGCCCCTCGGGATGTGGTCAGCCGCGCCATTTACCGCCACCTCCAGGCCCAGGCGGATCCCAGCGGTTGTGTGTGGCTAGACCTGCGGGCGATCGCCCCCGATCGCATCCGCCACCGCTTTCCCAACATTGTGCGGGTGTGCCAACGGTGGGGGATTGATCCCTTCACCCAACCTGTCCCCGTTTCCCCCGCTGCCCACTATTGGATGGGGGGGGTCGTCACCGATTTGGACAGCCGCACCACCCTGGTGGGGCTCTATGCCGTGGGGGAAACCGCCAGCACCGGGGTACATGGGGCCAATCGCCTAGCCAGCAATTCCCTGCTGGAATGTTTGGTCTACGGTCAAAAGTTAGCCCAGATTCAACTGACCCCGATCCCCAATACCCCCCTTCCCACCCATGGAGATGCAGATCCCGCAGACGCCCTAGGGGCTGCCCTTGCCCCCCACCTAGCGGCGGACCAAGCCCAGGTGGAAGCGATTCGAGCAGCCTTGCCCCAACATATGTGGCAGGGGGCGGGCATTTGCCGAGATCATGGGGGGTTAGCGGCAGCCCTGGCCCTGGTCACCGAGGGCCAAAGGCAGTTGGCCACGCTGCCCAGTAGTGCAGTGGTGAGGGACTATTGCCAACGGCCTGGAGTGTACCGCTGCGATCGCGCCGGAGCCTACCTACGGCTGTGGGGCGAAACCCGCAACCTGCTGGATTTAGCCGCCCTCATCTTGAAGAGTGCCGACTTTCGCACCGAAAGCCGGGGTGGCCACTACCGGGAAGACTATCCCGAGACTGATCCCCAGTGGCGGGTCCATACCCTGGTGCAGGGCGATCGCTGGTGGACCTCAGATCCCTTGTCCTAGAGCCCTGGTACAGACTCTGATTTTTCGGGCTAATTTGGGCTAAAGCGCTGGAATCTCGTGGATTCGCTAGTGCAGAAATCAGATTCCTAGGAATGCTGAACCGATGCTCTAGGGGCGGTTGTTATGAACCTAGAACCCTAGTGGGACAACGGCTACAGCCCCTCACTCCACCGGAGAGGCGATCGGGGTCATGGTTGTCCAGCAAGACGTTTACCGCCCCTTAATAACGCCCCTAGGCATTTCCCCAAAGCCGCCTAGGGAGCGCCATTCACCGCCGACGTCGCCTTAAACACCTGTGCTACCATCGGTGCAATCTATTTTCATTCCCCGATGAGTAAGGTTCTGGTGCTCAACGCCTCCTATGAACCGCTCAACATCACCAGTTGGCGTCGAGCCGTGGTGTTGATTATCAAGGGCAAGGCTGAGCAGATTGAACACAACGGAAAAGTCATTTACTCTGGGTTTCCGCTGCCGACGGTAATCCGTTTGCGTCACTATGTCCGGGTGCCCTACAAGGAAATTCCCCTTACCCGGCGTAATATTCTCCAGCGGGACAACCATACCTGTCAATACTGTGGCTATGCCGGGGAAGGGCTGACGCTGGATCACATGGTGCCGCGATCGCGGGGGGGCGGTGACACTTGGGAAAACATGGTCACGGCCTGTGTGCGCTGCAACGTCAAGAAGGGCAACCGCACCCCTCGCGAAGCCAATATGCTGCTGCGCAATGCCCCCCGACGACCCCACAGCAGCCTCTACTTTGAGGTCACCCGCCAAATTCGCAGCGGCACCCATGTGGAATGGAGCAAGTACGTGATTGGGGCTCAGTGAGCAGGGCTCCTCTCCAGTGACACCAACCCACAAGTTGAAAATTGACAGACCGCTAGTGGGCCATTTGACCCGAATCTCGCCATTTCCGGACCGATCCTCCCGCCTGGGTTTGCAGTTCCCTGAGTCTGACAGTAGGACAACAAAGACCGTGGGTTTCATGCTTCAACCCACGCTACGGGGGCCATGGTGAAAGGATTGGGCGTAGCGTGGGTAGAGCAGAGCGAAACCCACGAGCAGGGCAGTTTGCCCTTGTCAGTCATGGTAATGAGCATGGCAAACGACCCACTAGGTGGGTTCAGTAGGGGGTGACGGTGCCCCCTAAGGCCCGCACCACCGTGTCGGTGTTGGTCACCATCATGGTGACGTAGGTTTCGGCTCCACTACCGGCGGCCCCCAGGGAATCGGAATAGAGGGGGGGATTCGCCAAGGTCACCCCCGACTCCTGGGCTACGGTGGTGATTAGGGCGGGGTTGAGGGTGGTTTCGGCAAAGATGGCGGGCACTTGGGCTTGGCGGATTGTTTCCACTAGGCGCTGCACCGTTTGGGCGCTGGGCTGTTCTTCGGTGCTGATGCCGATCAGGGGGCCGAGCACGGTGAGGCCGTAGGCGTTGGCGTAGTACTGAAAGGCGTCGTGGGTGGTGACCAGGGTGCGCTGATCGGCGGGGATGGTGGCCATCTGATCGGTAATCCAGGCGTCCAACGCCCGCAGTTCCGCAATCAGGTCAGCGGCATTTTGGTTGAACACCGCTGCATCTTCAGGAAATTGGGTCGAGAGGGTGGCAGCGATCGCCGCCACCATGACGATCACATTTTCCACGTCCCCCCACACATGGGGATCCGGTTCCGTCTGTCCTTCATAGTCAAATTGCAGGGGTGCCACCTGTTCCCCCAGGGCCACCTTCTCCGCCTGCACCCCGGCCCCGTTGATCAGGCGAATCAAGGCAGGCTCTAGGTTATAGCCGTTGTAGAAAATCAGATCTGCCTGCTCTAGGGCAATGGTGTCCTGGGGCACGGGTTCATAGAGGTGGGGGTCATCCCCCGGCTCCAGCAGGCCCGTCACCGTGATTTCGTCGCCCCCGACGGTGGCGGTCAAGTCCGCCAGGATGGTGCTGGTCACCACCACCTGGGGATCCCCACTGGCCTGGGGCGCGGTGGCGGGGCCGCAGGCCACCCCGACGATCGCCACCCAGCCCAGCCCGAGTACCCCTGGCCACCCCTGCGCTGCCCTTGCCATGGCGGTCTTTTTCCTCTCCATTGTTGATTGATCCTGAAGGTAACCGTTTGTAACGGGGCGATCGCCCCTTTCATAATCGTTTCATTTTTACACTAGAGTGGTTTCATAATCGTTTCATTTTTGAGGTGACCACCGTGGCTGCCCCCCACCCTGTTTCTCCCCGACTTCAGCTTGTGCCGCCTCCCCAGGGGGCGATCGCGCCTGTGGCGGTCCAGGGGTTGACGGTGCAGTATCGGGCGGTGCAGGCCCTGGA
>JAQCHG010000213.1 GCA_027619675.1 Cyanobacteriota bacterium | reverse complement strand
AGCGGGAAATTCCGTAGATCGAGAAATTGTCCTTAGCAGGGGTATCCATGCTTTGAAAACGGAATTCTTTCTAAATTTGCCATCAAGAATCATCAACAGGTGCAAAGGATTTTAAAGGCAGATGTTGCCCAGAATACAAGGTGCTAGGGTGAATGCAGAAGCCGATTTTTGTACGGAGGCCGCTCTATGAAGCTTGTGATTCAAGGCAAGAACATTGAGATCACAGAAGCCATCCATGACTATGTGCAACAGAAAATCACAAAAGCGGTCAATCACTTTAAGCACCTAACCAACGAAGTTGACGTTAACCTATCGGTCGCTAAGACCCATCGGAGCACCCCAAAACAATCCGCCGAAGTTACTCTCTACATCAACGGTGCAGTCGTTCGTGCCGAAGAGAGCAGCGAAAACCTTTACGCCAGCATTGATCTCGTCGCCAACAAAATTACCCGACAACTCCGTCGCTACAAGGAAAAGCGCCAGGATCGCAATTTTGCCTCGGTGAAGCCCAACGACGCTTTGTTAAACGAAGCCCCCGCCACCAACGTGTCCGAGGTTCTGCAAAGCAAAGCACCCCAGTTACCGGACGCGGTTGTGCGGGCCAAGTACTTTGCCATGCCGCCCATGTCGGTAGAAGCCGCCTTAGAACAGTTGCAGCTAATCGACCACGATTTCTACATGTTTCTGAATGAGGACACTGGGGAAATCAACGTCATCTACGAGCGTAACCATGGCGGTTATGGGTTGTTGCAGCCCCGCCAAGGTAATACCGTCACCCATAACGGGAATGGCCACAACGGTGCTGCCCACCCTTACCCCGTAGCCGTGCATTAGCACCTGGGCAAAGTCTCTGTACCCCCATGATGGGAGGATTCTCCCTCACCCAAAGGGCACACCGTTACTTCCCCCCATCAATAAAGCCGCGATGCCCTGCCCACAGAGCGTCGCGGCTTTGTTTTGTCCCATGAGAATGCTGCCGAGAATGGCTTGACGGAACTCATGGGGAATCAATGTGGGGATAAACGCCTGGTGGGAGAACCATGACTACGCCCGAGAAAGGCAATCACCGTTGTGTCACGAGAATTCTTGCGCCACCGAAATTCTGGCGATTATGGATGGCGGTCCTAAGCTGCCGCCTGGGCCAGCAAGGGATCGAGCTGACCTTGGCGCTCTAGGGCATGGAGGTCATCGCACCCCCCAATGTGTTGGTCGTTGATGAAAATTTGGGGTACAGAACGTCGTCCGTTGGCGCGGTTGGCCATGTCGGCGCGGGCTGCTTCATCACCGTCAATGCAGTATTCCGTGTAGTTCACACCCTTGCGATCGAGCAAGCCCTTGGCCCGGATGCAAAAGGGGCAACGACTCCAGGTGTAAATTTCAACGTTGGGGGATGCCATAGGTTTGTGCTGGAATATTAAGAAATCCTGCGTTTATCTTAGCGTGCTTCCCCTGGGAGCTTGGGGCAAATCTGGGAGTCGCTGTTATGGCTGCGGTGCAAGCCCATGGGGATCCTTGTCAATGCAGGGGGCAAGCCGTGGTGGGGAACTATGCCCGTACCTGTTCTGCTCCAATATCCCCGCTGGGGACTGTAACCCTATTTCCATCAGGGCGTTTGCCTTGAATTGTACACAGACCCAAGATCCTCAAGGGAGACTCCATAGGTGCGATCGCCTACCACCACCACATCCCCAGCCACCAACTTGCGCCCCCGGCGGGTTTCCACCGCCCCATTCACCTGCACTTCCCCAGATTGAATCAGCCACTTGGCGGTCCCCCCAGTCGAGGCAACTTGTTGCCACTTTAAGAACTGATCCAGTTTGATAAAAGGCTGCACCATGGCAAAACACGCGGGAATTCTAACGGCATCATAGAGCCAGGACCGACTGCACATCTGGGGAACCCCCCATCCTGTGGTGGGTCCTAGGACTCCATAGAAAGTCTTCAGGTCTCCCCCGGAAAGACGGGGCTAAACTCGGAAGATAAGTAGAACCGTGGATCAGGCTGCTAATGTTAAATCCTGCCGATTCTGGCTACTCTTGGCAAGCTTTACTGGCACAGCATCAAAGTCTAGCGGAGTTCAAGCAGTGGCTCCCAACGGCTGTGGGTGGGTGGCTTGATACCTGCGAATGGACCCTCACCAATCATGCAGGTCAGGGGGGCATTCCGTTGCTGGTGTTGCGGTGTCCGGGGCGTATCCACCTCCGCAATCCCCGTTTGCTTGAACTGGCTACCTTGGCCCAGATTTATTGGGGGCCGCTAGACTTTTCCCTGTTTTCGGGGGAGGCAACGGATCCGGTCCGGGTTTTGAGTCAAACCCTGGTGGATTTTGGTCAGCGCCTCACCTAGTACTGCACAGTGTAAATTTGCCAACCGTTTCCTGGGGTGGGGGAGCGGAGGGGCAAGGGAGCCGGGGGGATTGTGCAATCATCGGCTGAAATCGGTTCCAGGGTGTAGGTCCGATGGGGGCTATCCCCCGTTTTCAACCGGGACTTCCCCTCCCCGCAAGACCGAGGCATCCGTCGGGAGCGGTGCTGACTGTTGCCGTCGATGGATGAGGTCGTGGGGAATCGTCAGGATGAACTCTGCACCGTAGGTTTCGTTGTCCAGGGGGGAATGACAAACGAGGGTGCCCTGGTGTTTTTGGGTAATGATGTCGTAACTGATGGACAGGCCCATACCCGTACCTTTACCGACGGGTTTTGTGGTGAAGAAGGGGTCAAAGGCTCGGTTTTGCACCTCTGGCGGCATGGGGTTGCCATTGTTGGCGATCGCCACTTCCACCTGATCGCCTCCCCAACGGGTGCGAATACGAATCTCTGGCGTCATGGGGAGTATCTTGTCCCGCCAGCGCTCATCAATAGCATCAATGGCGTTGCCCAGGATATTCATAAAGACTTGGTTCAGGTCACCGCCGTAGCAGTTCACCGGGGCCAGATCCCCATAGTCTTTCACCACGGTGATGGCAGGGCGATCGGCATTAGCTTTGAGGCGATGGCCCAAGATCACCAGGGTGCTGTTGAGGCCCTTGTGGAGGTCGGCGGGCTTGATGTCTGTCTCTTGCAGGCGAGAAAAGCGCCGCAGGGAGAGCACAATGCTGGTGATGCGATCGGTGCCCAACTGGAGGGATTGCAGCACTTGGGGCAAATCTTGCTGAATAAAGTCAAGGTCGAGGTTGGCCAAGTCTGCTTGCAGTGCTGGGGAGGGTTGGGGCAGTTCCTGTTGGAGGCGATCAATCCCCGCCAGTAATGCCTCCACGTATTCCTGCACATATTGAACGTTGCCCGTGATAAACCCGAGGGGGTTGTTGATTTCATGGGCGACCCCCGCCACCAATTGCCCTAGGGAGGACATTTTTTCCGCATGGAGTAGCCGAGCCTGGGTGCGGCGGAGGGTTGCCAGGGTCTGTTCTAAGGCGTGGGTTTGGGTTTTAGCATCGGTGGCGGCGGCTTCTAGGGCCTGGGTATGGACCTCGACCCGCTCAATTAAATGGTTCAGGGCGGCGGCTAAGAGACCAATTTCATCCCCCGTGGTGGCGGGGGCGCGGAGGCTAAAGTTCGACTCTAGGGCCACCCGCTGGGCCACTTGGGTGACGGTTTCGATGGGCTGGGCGATCGCCCGCGTGGTGCGCCAAGCCAAGAGCCCCGCGATCGCAGCGGCTAGCAGCATACTGGTCACGATGATGCCTTTTTCGTACCCCTGAATCGTTTCTAAAATCGAGCCTGCCTGCTGCTCTTGCTGTTGGGCTACTTGCAGAAGGGTGATCAGGGTGACATGCTGCTGATCGAGTTCAGTGGTCACGGTGTCTAGATCGGCAACAATGGCCGCCGCCGCCGTGGGATCGGCCAAAAAAGCCTCCAGGAGGAGACGCTGACGCTCTAGGTTATCTAAATAGGTAGCCAGCAGATCTAACACCGTGGTCGGTTCCGCTGCCAACCACTGGCGGTCTTGGCCAAAAAACTCACGCAACTCCCCGAGGGTTTGACGGGCCAAGGTTAACGGTATGGTTGCTTCGCCCCCGTTATGGCTGGCGGGTACATCAGCATTGGCCAGCAGAGCGGTACGGGTGTTGTAGAGTTGGACCCGCTCCGCCGCCTGCTCAAACTCCCCCAGCAGATGGGACTGGGTTTGGGCATCGGCGAGTTGCTTCAGGCCCCGCCCCTGAAAATAATCGGCTAACACCAAGCCCCCTAGGGAGCCCGTGAGGCCAATGGCGATGGCCGCCAGGTAGCCGTATCCAATTTTGTGATAAATGTGCTGAGGATGGCTAAATCGCTGCCGCCAACCCGCGATCGCTGACGGTATACCCTGAGGGGTTACCGCTGCTTGCGATCCTGACCACGGGTTAAAAAATCCAGCCATTCCTTACCCAGCCAACAGATTGAAATCCGCCACACCCTGAGGGGTCCGTGAGGAAACTTCTGGGAGGCCCTGCCCCCCAACAGTCAACAACGGGGCTCTCTCTTTCATTGTCAACCGAAGAAAACCAGAATTTTTTAAGCATTTCACAAAGACTCCGTAAAGATCTGGCAATATGTCGCCGTCCACTGTGCCGCTCTGGGGGAATTGAGAGACTGCGGTTGCGGTAATTACGGAGGGATTGCTCTGGTACATGGCGGTGTCCATTGGCCAATCTTGGCCTAGGGCGGGGGAGCGGAGGGGTAGGAGAGCTAGGGGGGACGGGCACTTCCGCAGAATTGACAAACCACTAGGGGCTGGCTCAATTAAGGTTGGAATCCTGGCTGTACAAGGGGCACGGCTCCTAAGTGGCCGGGACTAATCAAACTTCACACCTGCCGCTGA
>JAQCHG010000212.1 GCA_027619675.1 Cyanobacteriota bacterium | reverse complement strand
ACCGTTGCCCCCAGATCATGGTCATAGAGGAACTGCATCACCTGGGCCGACTGCCGTAGGGTCACAATCACTACCCGCACTCCCCGCCGTTGTAGGGTCAACAGAGCTTCCCGCGCACCGGGCTGGAGCCGATCTTGGCTGAGCAGGGTGGGCTGGTTGACGATTTCATTGACCCGATTCAAAAACACCTGGGCTTGGTCACGGTTTAAGCCAGACCAGTCGGCAATGGTCTTATCGGGCACCCGCGTCTGCTTCATGTGCCAGAACTGGGTCTTGGTCAGCACCCGCAGGGGAATGGTGACCCCTTGGGCCTGGTACAGGGCTTGGATGTCGAGCAGGGCTTGACGGTAGGTGCTGTAGTAGCGATCGGAGACATCCGCGATGGGGCCATCAAAGTCGCAGAACAGCGTTGCTCCCCGCGTCAGCGGCAGAGCCTTGAGGGCCGATGGGGTGACTCCCCCAGGAACGGAGCAAACGGTATTCCGTGACATAGGCTACGAAAACTTTAGATTGATTGCAGATTGTTTCGAGCCATTTCACTCTAACAGCGCCATCCCGCAAATGGGGGATTCATCACCAAGTCTCATATAGTCCCAGCTTATTGCTTATCTAAATTCATATAAGTTTTAAGGATTTCTCCAGAATTCCACGGTGTTGTTCTACCGGGCGGGGGATCCGGGTGGGTTGGGGCACACCTTACCTAGGGGCAGGCTGAAAGCGCTTCTGGGTAAGGTTAGTCGGCGATCGCGACGCTTGATGGAGCCCTTGACACCCACATCCCCGTTGCGGATGTTGGGTTGCCTGGGGTTGCACTCAACTGATAAAGGAGCCTTTTGTCCATTAGTCAACCGTATGCGCGAGGGGCGGCGGCGGGTCATGGCCCTTCTTAACCCAGGGTTAAACCCTTGTTAGGATGCCGTTTGCCGTCTGCTGATCTTCCAGTGCTAGCGTTTTAACTGAAGGGAAATTACTGCTAATCCTGCCCCCCCTAGCCCCTGCATCTGCTGGTTTTTACCCAGTCGTTTTTTCCGAGCATCTATGGCGGAACTGCATATTGACTCCACCCTCGGAGCGTTGCCGCTCCACCCCTTTGGCGTGGATTGGCAGAGCCCAGGCCAGTTAGTTTTTCAACAATTTGAAGCGGACCCCAGCTTGCCTGGCGTGCTTTTGTACCAGGGCTCTGAGTTGAAGGGGGTGATCTCCCGCCGCCATTTTCTAGAAGCGATGAGTCGGGCCTATGGCCGGGAACTGTTTTTGCGGCGGCCTTTGGCGGTGCTGTACGACTTCGTCCACACCGAATGGCTGGCCCTACCCGCTGTCACCAGCATCACCGCAGCCGCTCAGTTAGCGGTGGCCCGTCCTGCCCCATTGCTCTATGAACCCATTGTGGTCACGGGGGACCAGACCCATGCCCTGGTGAGTGTGCAGGACTTGCTGCAAGCCCAGGCCCAGATTTACCAACTCACGAACAATCTGCTCCAGGAAAAGACCCGCAAGGAGCGTATGCAAACGGAGAAAATGGCCAGCCTCGGCAAAATGATGGCTGGGGTTGCCCATGAAATTCGCAACCCCGTCAACTTCATTTGGGGCAACCTCAAGTACATCAGTGAATACAGCCAAGATTTAGCGGGGCTGGTGCGTGCCCTAGAGGCGGAGGTGACCACCCCCAGCCCTCAACTCAAGAAACTGCGGCGACGGGTAGATGTGGACTTTGTTTTAGAAGATCTCACCCGCGTGGTGCAGAGCATTGAAACGGGCACCGATCGCCTTCGTAATTTGGTCACCAGTTTGCGCACCTTTTCCCGCATGGATGAGGTCAAGCGCAGCCCCACGGATCTGCACCAAAGCCTCGACAGTACCCTGTTGATTCTCAACAACCGCATCAAGGAAGGCATCCGCGTCGAAAAGCACTACGGGGAACTGCCCCCCGTGGATTGCTACAGCGGCCAAATGGGGCAGGTGTTTATGAATCTGATCAGCAATGCCATTGATGCCTTGTTGGAGTACGAAGCCACCCAAACGCCCCCCGAGGAGGGGCGGAGCCGCCCGTGGGAACCCTGCCTGACGGTGATCACGGGGCTGCGTAACCGCTGGCCCGTGGACGCGCCGGAGCCCGCTGCCCAGGCTGGCCCCTGGGTGAGTGTCCGGATTCGGGATAACGGTCCCGGCATTCCACCGGAGATTCAACAGCGGATCTTTGAGGACTTTTTCACCACCAAGCCTGCGGGCCAGGGTACGGGGCTGGGGCTGCCGATCTCGCTGCAAATCGTGGTGGAAAAACACCAGGGCCAAATGATTTTGCGATCGCCCTGCCCAGGCGCTGAGCAACCCCTGAACGGTACAGAATTTGAGGTGCTGCTGCCCATTACCCCGGTGGGGGAGTTGCCCTACCCCCCGACGACGGTGCCGCCGCCGGGGGGGACGACCGCTGCCCCTAGACCCGAGTCGGCCAGGACCCCGACGGTGCCCTGGACCTGTCCCCCCAGCGTAGCTTTGAACCCCCATGTATCTGCCCATTGAGCTTCGCCCTTTGGGATTGGCCCAGGGAGATTAGCCCAGGGAGATTGGCCCTGGGGGATCTGGGCGCTATCCTGGCGACGGGGAGTACCCACAACTGGCCTGGGTGCCCAAAGGCTCCCCGTTTCACCCCACCGGATTGCCCTGCCCTATGGTTGCCCCTGACATTTTGGCCCTGGATTTTGACGGCGTGCTCTGCGATGGGCTGCTGGAGTATTTTGAGACCTCTTGGCGGGCCTATTGCCAATTGTTCCAACCGGAGGAGGTCACCCCGCCACCGGGCCTAGCCCAGCGGTTTTACCCCCTGCGGCCCGTGATTGAGACGGGGTGGGAAATGCCCATGGTGCTCTATGCCCTGCTCCACGGCATTGAGGATGGGGAAATTTTGGAGCACTGGCGCGACCTGGTGCCGGACCTGCTGCAAAAAACGGGGCTGACCTGGTCTGAGGTGATGGCCACGGTGGATGGACTGCGCGATCGCTGGATTCAGACGGACCCCGACAGTTGGCTGGATCTGCAACGGTTTTATCCCGGTGTGGTGGAACGGGTGCAGGGGGCGATGGCGGCGGGGGTCTACACGGTGATTATTTCCACCAAGGAGGGGCGCTTCATTGCCGCCATGTTGCAGCGGGCAGGGGTGGATTTTCCCCGCGATCGCATCTTTGGCAAAGAGGTGCAGCAGCCCAAAACCGAAACCTTGCGCCAGGTGATCGCCGCCGCCCGCGATCGCGGCCAAGATCCCGCCGTATGGTTCATCGAAGACCGCTATCAGACCCTCCAAAAGGTGAAAGCCCAGCCGGATCTGGCCGGGGTCACCCTACTGCTGGGGGATTGGGGCTATAACACCGCCGCCGAGCGGGAGGCCGCCCGTCGCGATGATCGGATTCATCTGCTATCGTTGGCCCAGTTAGTACAGGAGTTCGACACCTGGTTGAGCCCTGGTTGAGCCCTGAATCGGGGAATCCCCATGCTGGATTTAAGCAAGCTGGCCCGCCAAATGCAGGGCATCAGTGCCCACCTCAGCCAAGAGGCAGCGGCGGCCCGACAGCGGGTGGCGTTGGCCCAAACCCTGCTGCACCAAGCCCAGCAGCACCAGGCGGCGCTGATCCACGACTGGGAAGCCTGGTGCGATCGCATCCCCTTTACGGTGGCTATCCCCGTTGAGCCCCTCGATCACTGGCCCCTGATCACCCCCGCCCCCGAGGCCCACACCGTTATCGCCACCGACGGCTCCCAAATTTCCCCCAGTCACCACGAGATTGCCTATTGTTATTTGCTGAATGTGGGGCGGGTGGTGCTCCATTACGGCCAGGGGCGCTTTCCCCTGTTGGATAGCCTGCCGGAGGTGGTGTACCGGGCGGAGGACCTGTACCTGTCACGTCAGTGGGGCATCCGCACGGAGGAGTGGATGGGCTATCGGCGCACGGTGGCGGAGGCTGCCGCCCTGGCGGAGTTGGGCCAACTCGCAGTTGGGCTCGCGGGGCGGGATTCAGGAGTCGAGGCCCTCGGGAGCCCGATCAAGGAACCGTTGTCGCCGGAGGGGGCCGATCCCCCTGCGGTTGCCCTGGAGTCGGCACGGGTATCAGCACGGAAATCGCCACAGGCATCGCCCCCCTGTTTAGCCATGACCGATGGGTCGTTAATCTACTGGTTTCTAGAGGATTTGCCTGCTGAGGCCCGCGATCGCATTTTGCCCCCGATTTTTGCCGCTTGGGATCAGTTGCGGCGGCAGCGGTTGCCCTTGGTGGGCTATGTCAGTGCGTCCCGCAGTGGTGAGGGATTGAACCTGCTGCGGCTGCAAGCCTGCCCATACGAGGCCCCGGACTGCCTCAGCCATTGCCCCGATCGCAGCGATCGCGCCCCCTGTCAACGGTTTGAACCCCTGCGGGATGTGGCCCTGTGGGCAACCCAACTCGAACCGGGCCACCGCAGCCCCCTGTGGCGCAGTTCCGCCGCCATCCTCAGTCAGTATGGCGATCAGGCCATTTATTTTTGCTATCTCCATGGGGGGGCGGAGGTGGCGCGGGTGGAAATGCCCCAGTGGGTGGCCCTGGATGGCGACCTGCGCGATCTCGCCTTGGGCATGGTGTTGACCCAGGTGCAGAAGGGGTATGGCTATCCGGTGGCCCTGGCGGAGGCCCACAATCAAGCGGTGGTGCGGGGGGGCGATCGCAGCCGCTTCTTTGCCCTGCTAGAGCGGGAAATGATTCGGGCTGGGCTGCAAAATGTGGGCACCAGCTACAAAGAGGCCCGTAAACGGGGCAGCATCGCTTAAATTTTGGGGAATT
>JAQCHG010000211.1 GCA_027619675.1 Cyanobacteriota bacterium | reverse complement strand
AAACCTGCTGGTAACCGTCCCCTTCGACTCCGCTCAGGGGACGGTTGCCGGGTACTTTCAGGGGGGGCTGGCCTATGGACTATAGATGGGTGCAGCTAGAGTAGGGGCATTGATATCGCCTTCGAGCAGCTTCCATGGTTGACCCCACCCAACTGACTGGCAAACAGCGGCAGTTTGTGCAGCGCCTCCAGGCGGTGCAGCGCATTGAGAGTTTGCGGCGCTTTTGCGATCGCGAAGGCTTTGACTTCAACTTCATCAAAGGCTTTGTGCTCAGCGGTGCCCTCGACGACGTGATCACCTGGCAAGCCCAGACCGACAACACCTGGAGCCTCACCCCCAAAGGTGAACACCTGAGCGCAGGCATTCCCGGTGCCCAGTTGGCGGCCCAACTGCTGGCGGGGCAAACGGCCATTGCGGAATTACAGGCGGCATTGGGCGATCGCTTTAGCTATGAATTTGGTGCCCTGCGCAAGGTCCAAGCGGTGGCCATCGGCGACGGGGACGATACCCACACCATCACCTGCCTCAACCGCCAGCGGCTAGCCGCCTACACCCAGTACCAGGCCACCTTTGCCGCCCTGCAAGGGGGGCAGGTTCCGGCTGCCGATGCCGATGCCGCCCTCACCTGGCTAGCGGATCACGGTTACATTACCCAACTGGGGGAAAGCGACTATTGCCTCCAAGGGTTAGCGGCCCTCAATGACCTGGATTTACCCGCGATCGTCACCACCCTCACCAGCGACCTGCTGATCTCCAACCAGTGGCAGCGGGTCACCTTCAAGCCCTACGACATCCACGCCCCCGTACCCGACGTGGCCTATGGGCGACCCACCATTTTGACCCAGTGCATCCAACGCATCCGCGACATTTTTCTGAATATGGGCTTCGATGAAATGTCTGGCTGTCTGGTGGAATCAGCCTTTTGGAATTTTGACGCCCTGTTTACCCCCCAAGACCACCCCGCGCGGGAGGTTCAAGACACCTTTTACCTGGCCAACCCCCAAACGGTGCCCCTGCCCGAGGCGGACTTGGTGCAGCGGGTCAAGGCGGTCCACGAAGCCAACTATGGCGGCCAATGGACCGAGGCAGAAGCCAGTCGCGCCATCCTTCGAGCCCACACCACCACCTCCACCGCCCGCCGCCTGCACCAACTCCAGGGCCGCAACGGCAAGTACTTCTCCATTGATAAGGTGTTTCGCAACGAAACCGTGGATCGCACCCACCTGGCAGAGTTCCACCAAATTGAAGGGGTGGTGGTGGGGGAACTGCTCAGTGTCCGCACCCTGATGGGCTATCTGATCTATTTCTATGAACGGCTGGGGTTCAAACAGCTCAAGTTTAAGCCCACCTACAACCCCTACACCGAGCCCTCCCTGGAGGTGTTTGCCTACCATCCCCCCAGTGATCAGTATCTAGAGGTGGGCAACTCTGGCCTGTTTCGTCGGGAAATGCTGGAGCCCCTGGGCTGTGGCGACAAGTCCACCGTGGCTTGGGGCCTGGGCCTAGAACGTATTGCCATGCTGCTATATGGCGTCGAAAAGCTCTCGGATCTGATTGGCCCTGACATCCAGCTTCAGGGGGCCTAGAGGGGACCTAGGCGATCGCGGAGAAAGGAGTTCCCGCCCAGAATGTGGGGGCTCGTACCGCGACACCCACCGACGGCGGTATATTCATTCCGATCAGTCCGAAAAATCTCCCTCAGTGCCCAGGTACCGCACCTGGGGCACAGGGCGTGGAGGAGCCCAGGCCCCGTTGGGGAGTTCTGTGGGAAATGGCCGCGATCGCGCTGTAGTTGGCCAGAGCCCCTGTGTTCTGGCCAGACGGAAGCCCCGGCATTCTCAACACCATGCGAATTAACGGTATCGGCACCACCCTCCTGGGCATTGGCCCCCTCAACCCTGAGAATCGAGCCATGGCCACCCTGTGGTTCACCTTTGTTTTTCTCCCGGTTTGCCCCCTCCGTCGCTATTACCTGACGTTCTTACCGCCCCAGGGGAATGGTTTTACCTACCGGATTCTGGAGCGACGGCGGCTAGATCCCTGGGATGTCTTCAAAACCTATGTTTTTGGCTGGCTGGTGTATCCCACCCTCGTGTTCTGGCCCTTTCCCATCGCGGTGATTGAGGTGTGGGAGGCGCTGGGGCTCCCCGCCCGTCTCCACATTCCCTTTGTGGTGGTGACGATTATCTGGATGATTGGGGCAGTGAATGTGTTGCACATCCTGCACTATCGTCGAGGGGAGCCGCGATCGCCCTCAGCCCGCCCCCGAGGGTAAATCATTGGACCCGCAGAGATGCAGCAGAGAGATCGACAGGGTGTCGTCCCCTAGGGGACCAAAACCATTGCCAAGTGAGGCACCATGCCATGGATAGTTCAAGTTTGATCACCGCAGGTGCCCTGGCGGCAGTCCTGGGGTGGGGCGGTTTTGCTCCGGCGGCTTCAGCCACATTAGGGTCACCCCAGCCCTATGGCGATTGGATGCCTGCGCCAATGCTGGCCCAGGATCTGGATCGCCCACGCCAATCGGGGGATCCCTTCCAGCGGGGGCTGACCCTGTTTCAACAGGGCCAACTGGCGGCGGCGCGGGAGGCTTGGGAACAGGCCCTGGATCAGTATGAGCGGGCGGGCGATCGCCCCCAAATGGTGGAAACCCAAATTGCCCTAGGGGTGGTGAATGACAGCCTGGGCAATTATCGCGCTGCCGCCAACTATTTAATTGCGGCCCGTGACACGGCCCGCGCCCTGGGGCTGACCGCCGCTGAAGCCCGCGCCATCAATACCCTGGGGCTCGTGCGGGTCCACCAGGGGCGCTATGAAGAAGCCCTGGCCCTGTATGAAGAAGCCCTGGCCATGCAGCGGCAGTTGGGCAATCGCAACGACGAGGCCATCGGGCTCAACAACCTGGGGCAACTGTATGGGGAATTAGGGGACTATGAGCGGGCTACCCGCTTTCTAGAACAGGCCCTGGCCCTCCATCAACAACTGGGAAACACCGGGGAAATCGTCACCAGCCTCAATAACCTAGGGGCGGTGGCGGGATACCAAGGCCGCCTAGAGGCATCCCTCGTCTATTACGAACAAGCCTTAGCCCTGGCGGATCAACTCGACGATCGCCTCACGGAAGCCCGCCTGCTGGGGAATATCGGCCTCACCTACGTGCGGCGAGGGCAGTATCCCCCCGCCCTCGCCGCCCACGAACGGGCGTTGGCCATTGCCCTAGACTTGGGGACACAGTCTACCGAAATGGTGGCCTACAACAATTTGGGCTTGCTCTACGACGACCTGGGCCAATGGCAGCTAGCCGCCGACTATTTTGACCAAGCCCTGGCCTTGAGCCGCCGCCTGGGCGATCGCGATGCAGAGGGGACGTTCCTCGGTAACCTGGCGGGCATCTATGACGAGCAAGGGGATAAGGAACGGGCCATTGACCTGCTAGAGGAGGCCCTGGCGATCACGCGATCGGTGGGCAACCCCTTTCAAGAAGCGGTCACCCTCAACAACCTGGGCACCGTCTACGACGATCTCAACCGCTACGCCCCCGCCCTCGCCGCCTATGACCAAGCCTTGACCATTGTGGAAACCATTGGCAGCCGCTATGTGGAAGGTCGTCTCCGCAGCAACATCGGCTTTGTCTACGCCCAACAGGGGGACCTGCCCCGTGCCCGTCAGTTTTTCATCGAGGCCCTAGCCATCACCCGCGAAACCGGGGACGGGGTGGGTCAGGCTCGGGTCTGGAGTCACCTGGCCAATGTGGAATTTGAAGCGGGGGATCACTCCCAGGCAGAAACCATCCTAGGTCAGGCGATCGCCCTGCTAGAAGCCTTGCAGGGTCAAGATCTCAGCGACAGCGATCGCGTCGCCCTGCTGGACACCCAGCGCACCGTCTACAACCGCTACCAAACGGTCCTGATTGCCCAGGGCAAAACCACCGCCGCCCTCACCATTGCCGAACAGGGACGTGCCCGTGCCTTTGCGGCCCTGTTGGCCCTGCGCACAGGCAATGCCCAGGCCGAGGTCCTGCCCCAGGCCCCCAACGTGGCCGCCATCCAGCGCATCGCCCGCGATCAGCAGGCCACCCTGGTGGAATATTCCGTCATCCCTGAAGATCCCAGTTTTGGTGACCCTCAGGACGGCACCCAACTCTACATCTGGGTGGTGCAGCCCACGGGGGACATCACCTTTCGCCAGCGGGATCTTGCCGCTACGGACGTTCCCCTCGACACCCTGGTGAACCAAACCCGAGGGGAGGTGGGGGCTGGGCTGCGGGGCTTGGGCATTGCCATCTCCACCCCAGGGGATAGCCCCCGCAGCTATCGCGCCCTACACGATCAGCTCATTGCCCCGATTGCGGACCTGCTACCGACGGATCCCACCGCCCGGGTGGTGTTTATCCCCCAGGATGAACTGTTTCAAGTCCCCTTTGCCGCTTTGCAACGGCCCGATGGCAGCTATTTGATTCAGCACCACACCCCCCTCACTGCCCCCTCCATCCAAGTGCTGGGGCTGTTGCCCCCAGGGGAAACTAACCCGCCCCAGGGGGCTACGGCCCTGGTGGTGGGGAACCCTGCCATGCCCCAGGTGTGGTCACCCCAGCAGGGGCGCAGCCGTGCCCTAGACCCCCTACCCGGTGCCCAGCAGGAGGCGGAGGCGATCGCCCCCCTCCTGAATGCCCATGCTTTGGTGGGCAATGCCGCCACGGAGGCGCGGGTGAAGGCGGAACTCGCCACCGCCGACATCATTCACCTCGCCACCCATGGCTTGTTGGAATATGGCCAGGTGCAAGATTCCGGGGTGCGGGACCTGCCGGGGGC
>JAQCHG010000210.1 GCA_027619675.1 Cyanobacteriota bacterium | reverse complement strand
GGTGGACTCCCAACAGGCGATGGTCTTGGAACTTCCCCTGATTGGCGACATTCCCCCCTCGGTGGCGGTGAAGGTGATCGCCTACGATGCCCTGGCGGTGCTGGTGCCCTACAGCTATGCCCAACGCCGCCAGGGGCTCCCCCGCAGTCTCGGGGGGGCAATCAGCCTGGATCAGGTGCGGCGCTTATACACCGGGGAGTTCGGCAGTTGGCGGGACTTGGGCGGTGTGGATTTGCCCATTCGCCTCTACGCCCCAGAAAGCCCAGAAGCCCAGGCTTTGTTCTTTGAACTGCTGTATTTCCAAGCGGATCTGCAACCCCAGCCCCCCGCTGCTGGGGTCACCCCCCTGCCCACCCTGGAAATGCTGCGCACGGTGATCCGCGACTTTGAGGAAGACGGGGTGGGCGGAGTCGGCTTTGCTCCCCTGAGCCAAATCAGCGGCCAATGTTCCATCTATCCCCTAGCCCTAGCCGCCCCTGGGCAAACGGCGGTGCAGCCCCTGTCCCTGCTGACGGGGGAGGCGATCACCCCCCAGGTTGATCTGTGCGATCGCAAAGGCCAATATGGCCCCGACTTGGCGGCCCTTAAGGACGGCACCTATCCCCTGGCCTATCCGATTGCCGTGATTTATGCCCTCGACAATCGCCTACCCCCGGTGGGGCAAAAGTTCGCAGAACTGATGCTCACCGATGAAGGGCAGCAGTTTCTCTGGCAGCGGGGGTTTGTGCCCGTTAATCAGGAGGCGCTGCGGGTGACGCCCCGGCGAATTTCGGAACAAAACGCCGCCAACTGAGTGCCGTCCGGTTGATCCACCAGGCAGGTACGCATCCGCAAATTGGGGTTGAGGTACCAGAGGCGTTCCTCCGCCTTCATGCCCTGCACTTGGCTGACCAAGGTCAGCACGTCATCCTCTAGGCGATATTCCCCCTGGGTCATGCCACCATCGGGGGTGTGGCTCAGGAAGGGGCCGCTGCTGCCATCCCCATGCAGGGCCACCAGCACCGCTGGGTCGCCGCCCTCGGGGCGCATTTCTAACGCCATCACCGTTTGGGTTGGATCAGCGGCAAACTTTTCGCACAGGGTTTTAACCGGAGCCGCGTCTGGGCTCAGGCGGGTGATGGCCAGGGTAGTCTGCCCCGTTTGGGACTGTTGGGCCGAGACCTGGTGGATAGTGCGCTGGGAAAACCAGGTGCCCTCGACACTTTCAAAAAAATTAACGATGTCCATAACGTTGCTAGCGGTGGCTGAAAACGACCCGTGACCTTCATTTTACGCCCAAGGGTCCCCCTGGCCGGGGCGCGATCGCCCCATCGCCTGAGTCCCTTGCTATTTCTGGGGTTGGCGGAATGTTAATCTAGCCCATGCGCTCAAAACGTTTCTTTAACAGTGGTGAAGTTTCAATGATCGGACAGGAGCAGGTGCCTTATTTATTGCGGGCGGCTCGGGGGGAAACCCTGGATCGTCCTCCGGTGTGGATGATGCGCCAGGCCGGACGTTACATGAAGGTATATCGGGATCTGCGGGACAAGTACCCCTCCTTCCGAGAGCGATCGGAGAATCCCGATCTGGCCATTGAAATCTCCCTCCAGCCTTGGAAGGCCTTTCGCCCCGACGGCGTGATCCTGTTCTCCGACATCCTCACCCCCCTCACCGGGATGGGCATCCCCTTCGACATCGTGGAGAGCAAAGGGCCGATCATTGATCCCCCCATTCGCTCCCAGGCCCAGGTGGATGCGGTGCACAGCCTCGACCCCGACAGCGCCACCCCCTTCATCCGCCCCATCCTCAAGACCCTGCGCCAGGAAGTGGGCAACGATGCCGCCGTGTTGGGCTTTGTGGGCTCCCCCTGGACCCTAGCCGCCTATGCGGTGGAAGGGCGCACCTCCAAGAACTACGCCAACATCAAGGGCATGGCCTTCTCGGAACCCGCCATGCTGCACCAGCTTCTGGGCAAACTGGCGGATAACATTGCCATCTACGCCTGCCACCAAATTGAATGTGGGGCGCAGGTGGTGCAATTGTTTGACTCCTGGGCGGGTCAGCTCAGCCCCATGGACTACCGCACCTTTGCCCTGCCCTATCAGCAGCAGGTGGTGCGTCAGGTGAAGGCTAAGTATCCCGACACCCCCTTGATTCTCTACATCAGCGGCAGCGCCGGGGTGCTGGAGTTGATGGGCGAGTCGGGTGTGGATATCGTCAGCGTGGACTGGACCGTGGACATGGCGGAAGCCCGCCGTCGCCTCGGCCCCACCATGAAGGTGCAGGGCAACGTGGATCCGGCAGCCCTATTTGGCTCGAAGGCGTTCATCCGCGATCGCATCTTTGACACCGTGAAGAAGGCTGGTCCCAAGGGTCACATCCTCAACCTGGGCCACGGCATTCTGCCCGGTACCCCCGAGGACAATGCCGCCTTCTTCTTTGAGACGGCGAAGCAGTTGGATCAACTGCTGGCGGTCCCGGTTTAGGACGTGTAGATCAGCAAGGGGACAAACCACTAGTGCAGCGCGGCGTAAGTTTGCCAACCGTTTCCTTGGGCAGGGGAGCCAGGGAGCCAGGGAGCTAGACGGTAGGGTTATTTACGCCGAGCGGTACTAGCCGTTTGCATTTAAGGCCCCACCATCGGGGAGCAGGATTGCGTACCTGCTCCCCGATGTTCGTTTCAGGCGGTCAACAGCATGATCGCCCCTAGGGCCAAGATTCCCAGGGTCAATACCGCCCCTGTCACCCATCGGTTCAGCCGTTGAATGGTGGCGATGGGGGGCATTGCCTGCTCAATGGCGGCGATCGCCAACTGGTGCTGCACCAAGGCGATCGCCAGCAGCAGCAGCCCCGTCACCACAAATACCAAGGCGATCGCCGATTCCACCAGCGGAGCCAAGCGCTGGGCCATCTGGGGCGCGATCGCCAACAAAATGGGATCTAGCGCCAACCCAAACAGCATGAGCGCCAAGCAGTTGAGGGTCCAGGCGATCAACGTTCGTTCCGCCGCCCCTCGGGTCCGCTCCTTGGCCAACTCATTCACAATCGACATGGGTCGCCCTGCCTTTGGTCGGGAATGTTCCATTGTGAACCCAGAACCGCCCCCCGTGGCCCCAATGACGGCATACCGAGGATGTGGCAGTTGGCGTCAGAGCTATTCACGTCAGGGCTATTCACCTAAGACTTAGACAGACCGTCGGGGCGTAGGTGAATGGCCCTGGGATATGGTGGCGCTCACAGCACCGGACTGGGGAATCGATGGCGGCGCAGCATCACCACCTCCACCATCAAGTCGTTGTAGTCATCCAGGGATTGCTGATCTTCAAAGAAAATCTCGTAGCGATCGCCATTTTCATAGACCACTTTGCGGGCACGGGCCGCAAAGGCATCCCCCCAGTCGGCACTGCCCAGACGGCGGTGATCCCCCTCAAAGTAGTAGGTGAAAAAGTCGCCCTCAAACCCTAGATAGCGCCACCCCGTCCCCCGGTTGCTGTAGATTTCATCCACCTGAAACGTTGGGGGCGGCAACTCATCAATGGGACGGGGCGGGGCCTGCTCTTTGTAGACCCGCAACCGCTGCTCAAACAGAGCATCACCGCCAACAATGCGGTACCACACCTCATGGCGCAGGTTTGGCCCCGCTGGCCACAGGGCAAACCCCGTCGCCGTGGGGGCCGTCTCCACATCAAAATCCCGTAGGCGATTCACCAGGGCGGGTGGGGCCTCGCCCCCTTCCGGCTGCACCGGAATCTGGGCCTGGGCTGTGCCCACCGTGAAGATGAGGGCGATCGCCATCAGCCCTGCCCACCAGCCCCAACGCCACCGTCTGCCCATGATTCGCCTCCCTAATCCCTAGCCCCAAACTATGGGCCAACCTTAGCCCATCCCACCCTAGGGGACGAGGTCAACCCCAGGACGTTCCTGCCAATTCAAAACTCAAAATTCAAAACTTACCCTCCTACCGCCGATCGCCCAAATTCACCTCCGACGCCTGGGACAACGACTGGCCAACGGCGATGCGGGGAAGGCGATGCTTGAAGCCGCAGAGAATTTCCCAGGAGATGGTGCCCACCTGGTTGGCCCAATCGTCGGCGGTGATCTGGTCCAGACCAGACTGGCCCAGCAGCGTCACCACATCCCCCTCTTGCAGATTGGGCAGGGCGCTGACATCCAACATCATTTGATCCATGGTGATGTTGCCAATTTGGGGGGCGCGTTGGCCGTGGATCAGCACCTGCATTTGGTTGGACAGGGCACGGGGCACCCCATCGGCGTAGCCAATGCCCACTACCGCCACCCGCATGGGGTGATCGGCCACAAAGCGGTGGCCATAGCTGACCCCGGTGCCCGCTTCGATGTCTTTGATGTGGGTAACCCGTGCCTTCACCTGCATCACTGGGCGCAGGTCTAAACAGGGCTGCAAATGGGGGGCGGGGTAGAGGCCATAGAGGGCTAAGCCTACCCGCACTTGGTCATAGTGCAGTTCGGGATGGGCCAAGGCGGCGGCGGAGTTGGCTAGGTGCAGCCGGGGGGGCAGAGCGTTGACGGCGGCCAAATCGGCGATCGCCGCCTCAAAGCGCTGGTGCTGTAGCTTCAGCACCGTCGGGTCGGGGTCATCCGCCGTGGCCAAGTGGGAATAGAGGCTGGCAATGTGTAGATGGGGCAAGCGCTGCACAAATGTGATGAATTCGAGCGATCGCTGCCACGGAAAGCCCAGCCGCGACATGCCCGTATCCAGCTTTAGGTGGACGGGTAGGGGGGCGCTGCCGGAGCGTCCCAGGGTTTCGGAGAAAATCAACGCCTGTTTGGGGGAAACCAGGGTGGGCTGAAGCTGCCA
>JAQCHG010000209.1 GCA_027619675.1 Cyanobacteriota bacterium | reverse complement strand
CCGGAAAAGCCCCCCCTTGCCAACCACTAATGGCGGACACAGCGGCGGTGGTGGCGGCGGTATCGGGGGCTGTTTCTGGGGTGGGGGTGTCCACCCGTTCTCCTTCCACCACCGTATGGGCAAGGCTGAAATCGAGACCATCGGCTCCTGGGGCTGGCTCTACCTCAGCCGTTGGGGCGGCAGGGCGGGGATGGGACGCTGGGGACTCGGATTGGCTTTGGGGAGGTACGGGGGGCGATCCCCACAGGTGCCACAGGGCAACTCCCCCCATCAACAGGCCGCACCCCCAAGCCAGCGATCGCCAACGGAACGGAGTTGGCGGTGCCGATGGGGGATAGGGATGGGGATTAAATCGGTGGGATGGCGGGTCCGCTGGCGGACGGTAGGGGGGCAGGGGCATCGCAACAACAGGCCATGACCAGGGAGCGGGTAATCTTCCCTGCCTTAATATAGTTCAAATGAACTATAAATTCCCTGGGTCCCTATCGAGCGTAGGTTTGGTGCTGCCAGCGGTTGAGTTGACGCTCGCCGATGGCGGCCAAAGACTGTTGCTGGGCCAGGGTTTGCCGCAGGCGGGCGAGTTCCTCGGCCTGGGTGTGTAATTGGGCCTTGAGGTTTGACTGGGCCGCGATCGCATCCATCAGTTGCCGTTGCAGGGCCAGGGTGACATCGCTGCCCATACCCTGGGGCTGGGCTGGGACGGGCGGTACAGCTTCGGCCCTTGCCAATTGAGCCTGGAGATCTGCAACCTGCTGGTGGAGGGTTGTCAGTTCCGCGCTGGTTTCGGGGACGGTGTCCTGGGTCTCTATCTGAGTTGGGGCGGGCTCAGCGTTGGCGATTGCCAGTTGGGCTTCAAGATCCGCGATCTGTTGGCGGAGTGTCTGCACTTCGTCGCTGAGGTCTGTCGTCTCCCCAGTGGCTAGGGGCTCGCTTGCCGCTGCCTCAATCCCCTTGGGTTCAGCCTCGGGAGTCTCCTCCCCCCCTGGCACCACCGCCGTCACGGTGGCTCCATCCTCGGTCGCCTCCCAGCGCACCGTCCATTCCCCCAAGGGGGTGTGGAGGACGACTTGACCCTGGAGGATTTGCTCCACCAGGGCAGATCGGGATGAGTCCATCCGCTGGACCAGATGATCCAGCACCGCAACGGCGGCGGGGGTAAGGGAAAGGCTGACCTTGGGTTTGCGGGCCATAAGTTTGTTTAAGAACACTGCTGTCGTAACTCAATGCGGGTTGCGGCTGGGCAGGAGGGCCTGTTCACCCCCAGTGTAAGGACGCCACCCCATTTGCCAGGGGGCATCCCCCTAAAATGCAACGCAATGTAACGCGATCGCGCTAGCGGGATTGATAGGCTTGCCAGTCAGCGGGGGTATTGCAGTTGATCAGGGCCATCGCTGGCACTTGGGGAATCGCCGCCACCGTTTGGGTTACCAGCCAGGGTTGAAACCCGCGCATTCCCTGGGCGATCGCCGTTTCTAAGCTAGGGCGGCAGGTGGCCCGGTAAAACCCACACAGGGGTTCCCAGCCTTGGGGGGAGCGGGGCAGATAGGCGATCGCCGTCGATGGCAGGGCCGCCAAGTGATCGCGCCAGTGGCAGAGGGTGTCTCCCTCCACCCCCGGTAAATCACAGGCCAGCAATAGGACCCACTCGGCTGGAATGGCGGTGAGCGCCTGGGCAAAGGCCACCAAGGGGCCGGGGGCAATGGGGGCAGGCGTTTCCACCAACAGTTGCACCGGAGCAGGCAGCAGGGATCGATAACGCTGGGGCCACGGGGTCATCACCCACACCGCTGGGGTACAGGCAAGGGCTGCCTGGGTGATGTGGTGAATGAGGGGGCGATCGCCCCGACGCAGTAGAGCCTTGTCTTGCCCCATGCGACGGCTGTGCCCCCCCGCCAATACCACCGCCGCCAGCTTCATGGTTGCGATCGGGGGGGATCAACGGGATGGTTACGCCGGGGACGAGCCGCACCAGGCGGCTGGGAAGTCGGGGCACGGCGACGGGCGGGCGGCTGCCCCTTAACCCCAGGCCGCCCCGGCGGGTTAGGCGCTGGGGCACGGCGGGCCTCAGCCCACAGACTGCCTCGGGCGAAATAAATGGTGGCGGTGATAGCCGCCAGCGCCATGTAGAAGAGGCGAATACCCCACCCCGCCACTTGGAAGATCAGCGTAAACAGCCCCGGTTCTACCCCACTCTGGCGGGTCAACTCCGAGCGAAACCACTGATCATCCTCGTCCAAACTTTTCAGTGCCCCCAGATCCGTGGGCAGCAGGGGAGCCCGCACCGTATACACAAAGAAGCCCAACAGCCCCTCGTGGCCAGTGGCTTCTTGCAACAGGCGATCGGTGACCTGCGCTGCCTGGGTGGGGGAAATTTCCGACGCGATCGCCACCTTTTGAATCCACAAATACTGGCGTACCCAGTAGCTACTCAAAAACACAATCGGCACGGTCAGCAGCAGCAGCCCCACCCGCCGCCACCCCCGCAGGGGACCCGCTAAGTTTCGGGTGGCAGCCCCTAACCCCACCCCCAACAGGGCAAACAGCAGCACATTGCTAACTTCCACCAATTCCAGGCTTTCCAACAGTCCTCCGAAGAGGGGCAGGGTGTACACGTACGTGTCCATGGCCCAGGCTGCCAACCCTTTGAGGCCCGCCAGTGTAGCCGTCAAGATCACGACGGTGACCCCGTAGGTCAACACCGCTCGGCGGCCAGATAAAGGTAGAGAAGATGCCCGATTTGCCATAGCGTGGTTGGAAATTCCCCCTAACTATAGCGAGAGGGGCAAAAGCGAGAGGAGCAAACATTCAAGAACCACTATCAGGGCTCTTGGCCTAGCCTCCCTGCCGCCGTGCCCAGATGACTGGGACGATTTACTGGCATCTCGGTGTCTGCCCGCAGCGGCATCGCCCCATAATGCGCCCGCACCAGATACAGGGGCCGCCCCTTTACCTCTTGATAAACGCGCCCCAAATATTCACCGATGATCCCCAGGGTCATCAACTGCACCCCCCCCAGAAACAGCACCGCTACCATTAGGGAGGCATAACCAGGCACATCAATGCCGGCTAAGGCGGTGCGGACAACCAAAAATAGCGCATAGGCAAAGGCCAAAACGGATAGGAATAGCCCCAGGTAGGTCCAAACCTTCAACGGCGCAACGCTAAAGGAGGTGATCCCATCTAGGGCAAAGTTCCACAGTCGCCAGTAATTCCAGGAGGTTTTGCCGCTGTAACGCTCGGCGCGATCGTAGACAATGTGGGTCTGTTTAAACCCCACCCAGGCAAACAGTCCCTTCATGAACCGGGTGCGTTCTGGCAGGTGTTTGAGGGCTTCAACTACCCGCCGATCTAACAGACGAAAGTCGCCAGTGTCTGCGGGGATGGGCACCTCACTCATGCCTCCAATCACTCGATAGAAGGCGTTGGCGGTAAACCGCTTGAGCCAGGTCTCCCCCCGCCGCGATCGCCGTCTGGCATAGACCACGTCATAGCCTTCCCGCCATTTTTCAATCAGACGCTCAATCAGTTCTGGGGGATCCTGTAAATCCGCATCAATGGGGATCACCGCCTGCCCCCGCGCATAATCAATACCGGCGGTTAAGGCCAACTCCTTGCCAAAGTTCCGGGATAGAGCCACGACTTGAATGGCCGGATTGCGGTGGTGATGGTCAATTAACTTCAAGAGCGTGTTATCACGACTGCCATCGTCAACGCAAACAATCTCATAGCTATCCCGCAGCGGTTCTAACGCCGACTCTAACCGTTGAAATAGAACATCGATATTCGACTCTTCGCAATAAAGGGGAACCACCACAGAGAGGGTAACCGGGGCATCCATAGGGGCATCCATAGGGGCATCCATCATGTCTTGTCGGTGTAGCCAGACCATGGTTTGGGGGCAACCACAGCCCCAGGGTGCCCAGTTTAGGGAATGGCGCTCCGCTGCCAACGATGAAGGGGAGATAAAGCCGTCAAAGCCCCACCAAGTCTGAAGCCAACGACCGGATAAATTCAGCCCACCTTGTACGGATGGTCAGCCCCAGACGCCCAGCAGGCCCATCAACCGGGCGTCTTGCCGCCAGTAAGCCGGAGGATCATGGGCATCCGGCTTCCGTGAACAGGAGTGATACCCATTTGGGTGGGTTCAGCGATCGCCATGCCCGCACCCCAGGACTTCAGGACCCCGCCTCCCGCAGGCCCTGAGATCGAGGCTGCCGTTGCCAAGGGGTAACGGCCAGGGATTTCTACAGACCACATCACCCCAATGTGGTGGTGAGGCGGCGGGGCGGTGGGGCATGCTAAAGACCGTTATATGCCCCCTGCTCTTTAACGGCAGCAACCTCACACCATGCAAAAACGAGATTTTAAATTTTGGTTTCAGGCGGCGGGGTTGGCCTTATGCCTAGGGGCATTACTGATCGGCTTAATTACAAGAATTTTTGCGGTCTTTCAATATGTCACCTTTGACATTGGCCCTGACCCCGATCAGATTAGGGATGCCTTTGCGGTGATGGGGCTTTGGCAAGGGAACTTCCCAAAACTGGGTCCCCCTGCCTATGGGCTAGGCTTAGGCGGATTTAGCATTCTGCCCCTCTACTACTATTTATTCTTCCCATTTACTCTATTAGGTAGTGGACCTGCGGTGCAGGCATTTGGCAATGGCTTCTTCTCATTTTTGTCCATTCCACTATTTGGCTTTTTAATTTACAAGCTCTTAATTCAGGTGCCCTTCTACAAGCGCATCTTTTTAACTGGCTTGGCCAGTTTCTGGTACAGCTTGCTTTATAGCGACTTTTTTATTAGCAATTCTCAGTGGAACCC
>JAQCHG010000208.1 GCA_027619675.1 Cyanobacteriota bacterium | reverse complement strand
CCTGGGGGGAGCCTTAGCGGTCCCCTGAGTGCTATGACCAACCAAAGCCCCGCTGCTGAGCCGGATCCCAGTGGGGAGCGCCTAATCCTCCAGCGGGGGGGAGAGGAACTGCTGTTAGACAAGGTGGGCGATCGCTTCACCACTCAGTTGCATGACCCCGCCGCTGTGGAGGCGTTGGCGGCAACCCTGCAACCCCTGGCCTATCGCCCCGTGGCCCAGGGACAACTGGTGGAGTGGCAGGTGCCGGGGGAACGGTTGGAAACGGCGGTGGCCACGGCGCGATCTCACCCCGCCGTCCAGTTCGCCAGCCATGTGTATCAGCCCCTGACCAGCCCCCAAACCTGGGTATATCTGACCGATGAACTGACGGTACAGTTTGACCCAGCGGTGACCCCAGGGGCGCGGCAGGCGATCGCCCAACCCCTGGGGCTGGTGGATCCCCAACCCTTGGCGGGCATTGACAACACCTTCATCTATCGGGTGGGGCCAGAGGCGACGGTCAACCCGATCAAGCTGGCCAATGGCCTGATGGCGCGATCGGATATATGGCTGGCGGAACCCAATGTGGCCATCGCCACCGCCGCCACCTATCGCCCCGCCGATAGCCTTTACGGCCAACAGTGGCACCTGGCGGCCAACGGGGCTGGAGACGTGGTGGCGGATGCGGATATTTCCGTGGAGCGGGCCTGGGATCTGACCCGAGGGGCGCGATCGGTGGTGATTGCGGTCACCGATGACGGTTTTGATCTGGACCATCCCGATCTCCAGGGGCTAGGCAAGCTGGTGGCCCCCAAAGACTTGAAGTCACGGGATGCGGTGCCCCTACCCGGCAACGATGACGAGAGCCACGGTACCGCCTGTGCCGGACTGGCAATCGCGGAAGAAAATCAGAGCGGAGTGGTGGGGGTGGCACCGGGATGCGGCTTCATGCCCATCCGCACCACCGGATTCCTCGACGATGCCTCCATTGAAACCCTCTTCCGCTGGGCGGTGGAGCAGGGGGCAGCGGTGATCTCCTGTAGCTGGTCGGCAGCTTCGGTGTACTTTCCCCTATCTCTGCGGCAGCGCCATGCCATCACCCAGGCCGCCACCCAAGGGCGGGGGGGCAAGGGCTGTGTGGTGGTGTTCTCAGCGGGCAATGCCAACCGTCCAGTCAGCGGCACCGTGCAGGAGGCGGGCTGGCCCAACAATGCCCTCAAGGGAGCCACCACCTGGCTGAGTGGCTTTGCGGTCCATCCCGATGTGATCACCGTGGCCGCCTGCACCAGCCAAAACCGCAAGGCCGCCTACAGCAATTGGGGGGATCACATCGCAGTCTGTGCCCCCAGCAACAACGCCCCCCCCAGTGCCGCCCTCCCCCAGGTGGGGGCGGTGCCGACGGGACCCGTGGTGAAAACCCGGCTGCCGGGGCGGGGTATGGTTACCTGCGATCGCCTCGGCAGGGCGGGCTATGACGACGATGCCTACACCCGCACCTTTGGCGGTACCTCCAGCGCCTGCCCGGTGGTGGCGGGGGTGGCGGGGCTGGTGCTTTCGGCCAACCCCGACCTGACGGCGCGGCAGGTGCGGCAAATTCTGGAGGAAACTGCGGATAAGATCACCGATCCCAACCCCGATCCCCAATTGGGGCACCGCTACGGCACCTATGACCAAAATGGCCATTCCAAGTGGTTTGGCTATGGCCGGGTGAATGCCTACCGGGCGGTGCTGAGGGCAAAACAGCGGGCCTGGACGCGATCGCCCCAGTGGCAATCCCTCACCCTGGCGGATACCGCCGCCACCCTGATCCCCGATGGTACGGGCACCCCTTTGGTGCGCACGGTGACGGTGACGGGGCAGGGCACGGTGCAGGATGTGGCGGTGACGGTGGCGATCGATCACGAACATTTGGGAGATGTGTCGGTGGCCCTGCGGCCCCCCAGCGGTCAAACCATTACGATTCAGGGACGCACCCTGGCCAATGCCACCCACCTAGAACAGCGCTACGACCTCAGCACCACCCCGGCGCTGCGATGGCTACTGGGCCAAGCGGCGACGGGGGGCTGGCAGTTGCGGGTGCAAGATCACGCCCCCGGCCACAGTGGACGGTTAGTGATGTGGGAACTCCAGGTGGCGATCGGTTAATCCCCATGCTCTGGGCCGGTCCATCGCGGCGTCAATTTGCCAACCGTTTCGTGGAGTGGGGGAGCCGGGGAGCAAGGGAGCCGGGGAGCCGGGGAGCAAGGGGGACTGTGGCTTCCGTCGCAGAGTCCTAGGGGGTCCCAGGGGCAGCATCCGTCTTCCCAGAGGCTGATGGCGTGCTTGAGGCAATCTGGGCTTGAATCCAGGCCAGGGCTTCCGCTGGGGTATTTACGTTGCCTTCCGCATGGGCCAACTCCACCGCCGCCAAGAGTTTCCCCACCTGGGGACCGGGGCGCATGTGCAAATGGGCCATCACATCTCGCCCACTCACCAGCGGCGTGGGATGGGCGATCGCGTCCAGGGGGTCTAAAAAGCGATCGCCCAACTCCCACAGGCGGGCCTGATCGTACCCTCGGGCCAAGGCCACCAGCACCAACCCCGGTAAGCTGGCCCCCACCGTTTTGAACAGGTGATACTGCTGGCGACGATCCAATGCCGGGGGCTCAACGGCCTGGAGTAGCTGCCACCCCCGCAGAATGGCCAGCACCGCCTGCTGCTCGGCTCGACTGTATTTGAAATGTGTCAGGGTTGCCTCTGCCGCCGCCAACTCTGGGGGTAACAACTGGCTCAACTTTGCCGCCTTAAACCAACTGCGGTGAAAACCAGGGGGCGTCTGCTCCTTGAGCCAAGTGGTCATCAAGCTGGCCAGGGCGGGCCGCTGATCCCGCAGGTGGCCGTAGGCCAAATCCAGACCATCCAACAGGGCGAGGGACTGATCGGGGGGCATGGGTAGCCAGGTTTGCAGCACCTCATCGGCCCAGGCCAGATGCAGCAGCGGCGTTCCCTCCGGGTGACTAAGCAGGCAGTCCAACTCCCCCCGCACCCGTTCTGCCGCCACCTTGACCAGCAGCGGAGCCAGTTGGTGGATGGTGCTGCGGGTTTGGGGATCGAGGCTAAAGCCCAACTGGGCCGCCTGACGGTAGGCCCGCAGTAACCGCAGGGGATCATCCGCCAGGTTGTCCGGGGCGATCATCCGCAGGCGACGCTGTTCTAAATCTTGATAGCCCCCGAGGGGGTCAAACACCTGCTCACTGTGGGGATGGTAGGCGATCGCGTTGACGGTAAAATCCCGCCGATGCAGATCCTCCGCCAGGCTGTTGCCCACTTGGGCGGCAAAGTCCACCGTGGCCTGGGGAAATACCACCCGTGCAATCTGATGTTCTGCATCCAGCACCACAAAGCCCGCCTGACAGCGACGGGCGATGGTCCGGGCCGTCTCCACCGCCGCCGTCGGCAGCACAAAATCCAAATCCAAATACTCCGCCTGCCGACCCAGCAGGGCATCCCGCACGCTGCCGCCCACCAAGTAGGCCGTCTGGGGCAGCAGCGCCAGATCAAAGGGCCAAGATTGGGGAGACAGGGCGGAATTCACAGACAGGGTTGCCGGACAGGGGAGGAATTGATGCAGGGGAACTGAACGCAAGGGAATGGCCACAGGGGTAGGGGTAGACGGACCTAGGAAACCCGGAAGGCGTCCTGGAGGCACAGCCTTTCATTTTGCAACACGGCTTCCCCCCTGCGGGCAACCGTCAAAAAAGTTGCGTTAGATTAGCAAAAACTTAGCGCTCTTTAGCCCTAGCGGCATGGATCCCCGGCGCGATCGCCTGTCCCAGTTGCGCCTAGCAGAAACGTTGGGCCAGGGCAGCGTCAGACAGATCGGGCGTGAGGCGATCGCCCTGGGGTAGGATGCCCCGTGCCGAATGGGACCCATCCCGCCCTGAACGAAAGATTTGCCTACGGTTGTACGGTTGCGAGGAAAGCACCATGTGCATTTGTGTCAACTGCCACTACGTCGATCGCTGCGTCACCTACCACGCGGTCGAAGGCCAACACCAACAGCCCCACCTCACCGACACCCCCACCTTTGAGGCGGTAGAGCCCACCATCAACGTCAACATTCGCCAGGTGGCAGACGGAATCGAGATGGAATGGGACGTGGTGGGCTGCGAGAGCTTTAAGGAAGAACAGGGCAAGTGGGCCAAACTCCGCCCAGGGGAATTGGTGCCCACCTAGGAGATGCCTCCGCCCCCATGCCCCCCGGATCTCCGGCCCCAGCCGCCACCCTCTGCATTAACCCCGACTGCCCCCAACCCCACCATGGCCCCACGGAGAGGGTGTGTGGGGGATGTGGGGCGAAGTTGGTGCTGGGCGATCGCTTCCGCCCCATTGCCGTCCTCGGTCAAGGGGGCTTTGGCCGCACCTTCTTGGCCTGGGATGAGGCCCAAACCCCGCCCCAGCCCTGCGTCATCAAGCAGCACCTGCGGACGGACCTAGACCCGGCCCGGTTTTACCGCGAGGCCGATCGCCTCACAGACCTGGGGCAGCATCCCCAAATTCCCCAGCTCATCGCCATTTTGACCTCCCGCCGGGGCTTGTGCCTGGTGCAGGCCTACATCCCCGGCGAAACCCTGGCGGCGGCGGTGCAGCGCCAAGGCCCCTGGACAGAAGCGGCGGTGCGATCGCTACTGGTGGCCCTGCTGCCGGTGGTGCAGTTCATCCACGACCGCCACGTCATCCACCGGGACATCAAACCCGCCAATATCCTTCTCCCTGGTGGCGATCGCCCCCCAGTCCTAGTGGATTTCGGCGCAGCCAAAGCCCTGCGGGACGATACCCTCCGGGAAAAACCCGGCACCGTCATCGGCAGCGCTGGC
>JAQCHG010000207.1 GCA_027619675.1 Cyanobacteriota bacterium | reverse complement strand
GACGGTGGGTGGGGGTTGGGGGACAAAGTCCCAGACGGTTTGGGGATCACAGGGCAGATCCAAGGTGAAACAACTGCCTACCCCCACCTCACTGGTCAGCCCGACCTGGCCACCGTGGAGTTCAACAATTTGCTTAACCAGCGCTAACCCCAACCCTGTACCCGTGTACTTGCGATTGAGGGCACTGTCAATTTGCACAAAGGGCTGAAATAACTTGCCCGTATCCTCGGGGGCAATGCCGATGCCAGTGTCGGTAACGGCCAGCCGTAGGTAAGGTTGCCCTGGCGGGTCTAGATTGAGGCACAACAGAGATACGCTGAGGGTGACGTTGCCCCCCTCGGGGGTGAATTTAACGGCATTGCTCAACAGGTTTAGTAGGGCCTGGCGAATCCGCCGTTCGTCCACAAAGAGGCTGGGTAGGTGGGGGGGCAGGCTGGTGGTGAGGTGGATGTGTTTCTTGAGGGCCTGCTGTTTGATGAACGCCATGCTGGAGGCACAGAGCTGATCAACAAATACCTGATTGCGCTCTAGGGTGATTTGACCAGCCTCAATTTTGGCCACATCCAAAATGTCGTTAATCAGGGCTAGCAGGTGAAATGCACTGGTTTCTACTGTGTGGAGGGCTTTGGCTTGTTTGGGGTTGATGACGCCAAAAATTTCCTCCTGAAGACTTTCGGTCATCCCCAGAATGGCATTGAGGGGGGTGCGCAGTTCATGGCTCATGCTGGCCAGAAATTCATCTTTTAAGCGGGTGGCCCGCTCTAGTTCTGCGTTGGTGCGCCGTAGTTCGGCTTCTGCGGTTTTGAGATTGCTGATGTCTAGCACCACCACCACGCAACTCCCCTGCTCACGGGACAGGATCGCCTTGCCCACCAGCACTGGGACCAAGTGCCCATCTTTGTGGCGGTAGGCTGTTTCCCAGGGTTGGATGGTGTCGTGGTGCTGGAGATAGGCGATCGCGGCTTGGTCTTGGGCCTGATAGGCCGGGGGGGTTAGATCGGCCCAGTTGAGGCAACAGCCCGACTCCATTTCCTGGCGGGTATAGCCCAGCATGGCTAAAAAGCGATCGTTGGTGTCGCTAATGCGACCCCTGAAATCGGTAAACATCATCCCCACAACGTTGGATTCAAACACCCGCCGAAATCGGGTTTCGCTCTCCCGCAGGGCCAATTCAGCCTGTTTTCGTTCAGCATCAAGGCGGGCTCGTTCGCTGATATCCTCGCAAACACAAATCAGCAGGTTATCTGCCGAGAGGGTCAGTGACAAATTTTCGGGGAAGGTTGTCCCATCTTTGCGAGTTGCCATCACTTCTCCCCGCCAGAACATTTGCTCGTACAAAGCCGGCCAAATTTCCTGGTCAAACCGTTCTAGTTCTTTAGGAGAGTAGAGAACTCGCCAACTTTGTCCGATCAATTCTTGGGAACTTTGATAGCCAAATAGTTCTAGATGGGAGGAGTTGAGGTACAAATAACGCTCATTCTGAAGAATGGCAATACCATTAACAGCGGCCTCAATGGCGACTAACTGACGTTGCAAGGCCAGTTCGGCATTCCGCCGTTCGGTAATGTCTTGATAGGTGCCCAATATCCCAATGATATCCCCGGCTAGGTTGCGGAGGGGCAATTTGTTGGTTTCTAGCCATCGCTGTGTGCCATCCTGGCGGTGGAGGGGTTCAACAATATTAAGCTTGGCCTGGCCACTTTGGATGACGTGGCGATCGTCGGCCCGATAGGCGTCTGCTTCGGTTGCGGCCCAGGGCATATCAAAGTCGTTTTTGCCCAAGATATCCGCCTCTTTTTGCAGGCCCGCATCCGCGAGAAAACGGGCATTGGCCCCTAGATAGCGCGAGTCTCGATCCTTCCAAAAAACACTCAGCGGCACTGTGTCGAGGACGGTTTGTAAAAACTGCTGAGACTCGCGCAGGGCAGTTTCAATGAGCTTGCGTTCAGAAATATCACGGAAAATACCCTGGACAAGGGTGTTGTCATCAAGGGTGAAGGTACTGGAGCTGATTTCCACTGGGGTAATGGTGCCATCTTTACTCACCACCAGGGTTTCAATGGTTTCCCCGGTAAACCCCCGTTGCACCGTTTCGAGTTCTTCGGCGGGATGAAGTTGGGTGAAATGTAACTGCTGTAATTCTTCTGGGCTGTAGCCCAAGAGTTTTTCTGCTTGGGGGTTGCCTTCCAGGATCTTACCTTGGGTATCGGCTAACAAAATGGCATCTGCGGCTCCCTCCATGAGGCCGCGATACCGGGCTTCCCGCCGCTGGAGTTCCTGCTCTGCGGCTTTTTTGGCAGTCACATCCCGAAAAATGCCGCGTGTGGAAATGGGCTGCTGGCTACCATCGGCGGTGGTGGTGAACCGACAGTTGATGTTCCCTTCCATGACGAGCCGTTGCCCTGTTTTAGTCACAAAGGTCAGTTCTATCTGGGCTAAGTCGTGGAGGTGGCCAGCCTGCATGTGGGCAAGCATTTCCTGACAGTGGGGATGACAGTCGGCGGCCAACACATCAAAACAGTTCAACTGGGTGACTTCGGTGGGGGTATAGCCTAGGGCATGGCACCAAGCTTGATTGACAAATTCAAAGCGTCCGGTGGCAATGTCCACAATTTGAATCAAGTCATGGGCGTTGTCTAAAAAGTCTTGCAGCAGCGCTTCGCGCTCGGCGAGTTCGGCGGTGCGCTGGGCCACCCGTGCCTCTAGCTCAGCATTGAGGCGTTCTAGGGCTTGGGCTGTCAGCAGGCGTTCTAGCTCGGCCCCGGCCCGAGCGGCAAAAATGGACAGCAGGGTTTCTGCCCAGTCGGGGTCGGCGAGGGGGCGATCGTGGAAAATGCAGAGGTTGCCCGTGGGGTCGCCTGCGGCATTGCACAGCCGAATGCCGAGGTAGCTCTCGACTTTGAGGTCGGTAAACAGAGGGTTGTCGGGGTACAGGACTTGAATCTGGCAGGGGTGGCAGCAACTGCCGGTTTGGAGCGCTTGGCGGCAGCAGGGCACTGTATCGTAGGGCAAAAAGGGCGAGGGACAGAGTTCGCCATCGGCAAAGAAGGCCAACACCCGAAAGCCGTCGGGAACCGCTTGGGAGACAGAAACGTAGCGAACGTCTAGGGCTTCGGCAATGTGGCGCACTAGGGCGGGAAAGAAGTCTTCCCCGGTGGCGGCGGCGGTGCCCTCAATGACTTGGCGGAGGGAGCGTTCGGCGCGATCGCGGCGGATTTCCGCTTCTTGCTGTGGGGTGATGTCCTGGGCGGTGCCCCGCGAGATCAGGGGGGTGCCGTCAGATCTGAAGACGGTTGCACAGTGTTCGCGCACGTATTTGATGCGGCCATCGGCCATCACCATGCGATGCACCAAGCTGTAGGGTTGGCGATCGCGCAAATGCTGACGATGGGCGGCA
The DNA here is from genome assembly GCA_027619675.1 of Cyanobacteriota bacterium. Taxonomy (GTDB): domain Bacteria; phylum Cyanobacteriota; class Cyanobacteriia; order Phormidesmidales; family Phormidesmidaceae; genus PCC-6406. The sequence continues at coordinate 1,439 of JAQCHG010000207.1, read as the reverse complement.
TCGGCGGTGGGCCGATCGTCGGGATGGATGAGATTCAAAAAGGTTTCACAGGAGGGTTGGGATTGCTGGGGATCCACTTCAAAGATCCGAAAAATCTCCTCCGACCAGTACAGGGTGTTTTGCTGAAGATCCAGTTCCCAGTTGCCTAGGTGGGCAAGGTGCTGGGCCTCTTGCAGGCGCTGGCTGGTGAGGCGCAGTTGATCTTCCGTCTGTTTGCGATCGCTGATATTGGTGAGGGTGCCCACAAAGCCTTGGATGTGGCCCTCAACATCCCGCTCCACCTCAGTCTGGGCCACCACCCAAAAAACCTGACCGTCAGGCCGCAGAAACCGACATTCCAAGGATGACGGACGCTGGGCCTTGACCGCCGCCTGCCACGCCGCCACCACGCCCTCGCGATCGTCGGGGTGGATAGCTCGTGCCCAGCCCGTGCCCAGGGCGGCGGTGGCGTTGAGGCCCGCCAGTTCGCACCAGCGATCGTTGACATACTGACAATTTCCCTCCAGGTCAGTGCGAAAGATGCCCACCGGAACCACCGCCGTCAGGGTGGACAATCGCGTTTCACTTTCCCGCAGCGCTAGCTCAGACTGCTTGCGATCGGTGATATTCACCCCTACCCCAAGCACTGCGTAGCTGTCTTGGTCCGGCAGGTGAATGGGCTGTTTGTACCACTGCAACCACTGCGCCCCTCGCTCTGGGTGATTCACTTCCTCTTCAGGGATGAAGGTTGCTTGTTGGGTATCGATGGCCAGGCGGTTTTCTTGCAGAAATCTGTCCTGATCCTGGGGAGCACAGCCCAGATCGGCATCGGTATTGCCAATCATGGCCGCCACTGAAGTGCCATAAAAATCAGCCATGGCCTGATTGGCCAGTAGATAGCGTCCCTCCCGATCCTTGACAAAAATTAGACTGGGGTTACTGTCTAGCACCAGATGCAGTAATTGCGGCTGGTGTTGAATCGGGGTTTGGCTGGCGAGCAGTTGGGCAATGCGCGATTGAACCTTCAGGTCCAGATTGTCTGAAGCATTGTCTGAAGCATCGCTTGGGGATGCTCCGGTCGGTGGGGATTGAGTCATGGCAGCGGCGATCGCCCTCTAGGAACACTGGGCACTGTCTCCAATTTGCCCCAAGCCTTCCGTTCCACACGCCTTCCAGTTATTGATATTTACTAGAAAGCGTCCGTAGCCCAGTGGCGCTATGAACGATGTTCAATCTGCGAGTCTGCGCAGGTTGGGTGAAACGACGTGTTCGCGGAGCATCTCCAAGAGGAGCAAACCCAACGGCAGCGGACCTGAAAATTTAGGCTTGGCAGACCACTAGACTATGTCTGGATAGGCTTTGAACTTTGACCCCTCCCCGATCGCTGTGATGATGATGTCCTCTGTTTCCCCATCTGCCCGCCGCTACGCCGTGATTGGGACGGGGACCATTGGCGGATA
>JAQCHG010000206.1 GCA_027619675.1 Cyanobacteriota bacterium | reverse complement strand
GCAGGGCGAGGAAAACGGCGAAGTTAGCCTGGGCACCGGAGTGGGGCTGCACGTTGGCATGGGCTGCGCCAAACAGTTGCTTCACCCGCTCAATGGCCAGGGTTTCCGCCTCATCCACAAACTCACAGCCGCCGTAGTAGCGCTTACCGGGCAGCCCTTCCGCATACTTATTGGTCAGCACACTGCCTTGGGCCGCCATTACCGCTGCGGAGGTGAAATTTTCACTGGCAATCAGCTCTAGGTGCTGCCGTTGCCGCTGCAATTCCCGCTGCACCATGCCCGCCAAGGCGGGATCTTGCTGTTGCAAAAGCTCTAAATCAGTTAACGCCACAGGACCTTTCCCCAATACCTAAATCCAATACCTAACGGAACGAAAGGGTTGTCGGCCCACAGCCGACACCGTTGCCCGGTCTATTATCCTACCGTTCCCCTCCAGGGGACGCTAGCGCCCCTGGCCCTGGCGCACCTCCGGGAATCTGGGGATCGGATTTTGGCGGAGGGCGGGTTTGTAACAGATTGCAACATATAATGTTCAGATAATCTTTAGAAAACGCTGACTTCATAGAGGACAGGCATTCATGCGGGTTGCGATCGCAGGGGCAGGACTAGCTGGGTTGGCATGTGCGAAATACTTGGCGGATGCGGGGCACACCCCCATCGTGCTAGAGAGTCGCGATGTGCTGGGGGGCTTGGTGGCCGCCTGGAAGGATGAAGACGGCGACTGGTACGAAACCGGGCTTCATGTGTTTTTTGGGGCCTACCCCAACATGTTGCAGCTCTTTAAGGAGTTGGACATTGAAGATCGTCTGCAATGGAAAGAACACACCCTGATCTTCAACCAGCCAGAAAAGCCAGGGGTGCTGTCCCGCTTTGATGTGCCTGACATCCCCGCCCCCATCAACGTGATCATGTCGATCTTGCGCAACAACGACATGCTCACCTGGGAGCAAAAGCTGCGGTTTGCCGTGGGTCTGCTGCCCGCCATCGTTCGGGGCCAGGGCTATGTGGACGCCATGGACCAGTACAGCCTGCTGGAATGGCTGCGGCTCCAGGGCATTGACGATCGCGTCAACTCCGACATTTTTATTGCCGCCTCTAAGGCACTCACCTTCATCAACCCAGAGGATGTCTCCGCCACGGTACCCCTGACCGCCCTGAACCGCTTCTTGCAGGAACGGTACGGCTCTAAGGTGGCCTTTTTGGATGGCTCGCCCCCCGAGCGTCTGTGCCAGCCCATGGTGGACTACATCACCGAAAAAGGGGGCGAGGTGCATGTGAAGAAGCCCCTGAAGGCGATTTTGCTCAACCCCGATAGCACCGTGCGGGGCTTTGCCATTCGCGGGCTAGATGGGGCTGAGGACGCGGTGATCCCCGCCGATGCCTATGTGTCGGCCCTGCCGGTGGATGTGGTCAAGGTGCTGATGCCGGAAGCCTGGAAGGGCATTGACGTATTCCAGCGGATGCAGGATCTGGAAGGGGTGCCCGTGATCAACATTCACCTCTGGTTCGATCGCAAGATGACCGATGTCGATCAACTGCTGTTTTCGCGATCGCCCCTGCTCAGCGTCTATGCGGACATGAGCAACACCTGCCGAGAATATTCAGACCCCAACAAGTCCATGTTGGAGCTGGTGTTGGCCCCCGCCAAAGACTGGATTGATCGCTCTGAGGAAGACATTCTGGCCGCCACCCTGGCGGAACTGGAGCGCCTCTTCCCCGACCATCTCACCGGGGACAGCCCCGCCCAACTGCTGAAGTGGAAGATCGTGAAAACACCGCGATCGGTCTACACCGCCGCCCCTGGCCGGCAAGCCTGTCGCCCCGATCAGGCTACCCCGATTCAGAACTTCTTTTTGGCGGGTAGCTATACCATGCAACGGTATCTTGGCAGCATGGAAGGGGCGGTACTTTCTGGTAAGCTGGCGGCGCAGGCCGTTTGCCAGCGTTTTCCTGACCAGCCCAGCGCTACAGCCGTTCGCGAACCTGCCACCGTCTCCTAAAGCAGCCTCTGACGGCAGGCGGGATCACCCAGGGTTTGCCGTATGCTTTTTGGAGGGCCAGTCTGTCTCCGGCGGGCTGTCACACCCAGACCACTACCCGAGTTTTCAGCGATTAGGGATTGATGCTGCAACTGTCAGACTCGCCGATTACCCACGCGTCAACCTCCGTGGAGGACGCCTACGAGCGCTGTCGGCAGATTACAGCCGAATATTCCAAGACCTTTTACCTCGGCACCCTGCTGATGACGCCGGAGAAGCGGCGAGCCATCTGGGCCATTTACGTCTGGTGCCGCCGCACCGATGAGTTGGTGGATGGCCCCCAGGCTGCCACTACCACCGAGGCGACCCTCGATCGCTGGGAAGAACACCTGGAAACCGTCTTTAAGGGCCATCCCCTCGACGAAGAAGATGTTGCCCTGGTGGATACCCTTTCCCAGTTCCCCCTAGATATTCAGCCCTTTCGGGACATGATTGCGGGGCAGCGGATGGATTTGCACCGCGATCGCTACGACACCTTTGATGCCCTAGAACTCTACTGCTACCGGGTGGCGGGCACCGTGGGCCTGATGTCCACGGTGATCATGGGGGTAGACACCACCCAAAACACCGCCCCCTGGAACCGCAACGCACCGCCGTTGGATCCCACCCCAGAGGCGATCGCCCTGGGCATTGCCAACCAACTCACTACCATCCTGCGGGATGTGGGGGAAGATGCCCGTCGGGGCCGCATTTATCTGCCCTTGGAAGATCTGGCCCTGTTTAACTACACCGAGGCGGATTTGCTGAATGGGGTGATTGACGATCGCTGGCGGGCCTTGATGCAGTTCCAAATCCAGCGGGCGCGCAAGTTTTATCTAGATGCAGAGCGGGGCATTGGCCAACTCAGCGCCGATGCACGCTGGCCGGTGTGGTCGGCTCTGGTGCTGTACCGCATGATTTTGGACGTGATCGAAGAGAACGATTACGACGTGTTTAACCGCCGCGCCTATGTGCCCACTTTCCGCAAGTTGCGGGCACTGCCAGCGGCCTACCTGCGATCGCGTCTCCTGTAGGGCCACAGCCATGAAGCCCTATCAACGGGTGCCCATTGTTGAGAAGGGCGAACCCCTAGTCCCCCTGCCCCTGATGGACTTTGCGGTGGTAACGCCCCACCCCTATGTGGCTTTGGGAGCGCCCTATGGCGATCGCTCTCCCTACTGGGTGCGTCAAGGGGTGTTGACCGCGTTGACCCAGGCCCAAACCCACCTCGACCAACGGCAACCGGGCTGGCGCTTACAGATTTTTGATGCCTATCGCCCTATTGCGGTGCAGCAGTTCATGGTGGATCACGCTCTGTCCACCCTGGCCCGCGATCGCGGCTACGATCCCGCCCAGCTCACACCCGCGATTCGGCAAGACTTAATGGCCACGGTGACCCAGTTTTGGGCCATCCCCTGCACCGACCCGGCCACCCCGCCCCCCCACAGCACCGGGGCGGCGGTGGACCTGACCCTGATGGACGCAACGGGGCAAGCGGTGTCGATGGGCTCCCCCATTGATGAGGTGTCAACGCGATCGTACCCCCACCATTTCGCCCAGAGCGCGGATCCCGCCGAGCAGCAGGCCCACCGCGATCGCCAGCTTTTAGCCCAGGTGATGCAGGATGCAGGCTTTCAGCAGCACCCCAACGAATGGTGGCATTTTTCCCTCGGGGATCAGATGTGGGCGTGGCAACTCAGCCAACAGCGTCAGCAGCCCATTCCCGCCCGCTATGGCGCTACAGCCTAAAGAATCGGCACGCCCTCGTGGATTCGTTTGCCATGAAAAAAGGCGCAGCCGGAGCTGCGCCTAGGCGGTCAGGTTAACGGGTTAAGCAACCTACACCAACCACTCTTCCACCGCTTCCGCTTTGGTATTGGTGCGGCGATGGGGGGTTTCGCGGTTGAACTTCATGTGGATGGCGCGATTTTGTTCGCCATCGGCGGCCACCGCGAAAATGGGGTAATCGATCAGACCATCCTGGAAGGACATCTGGAAGCGGAAGGTGCCATCGGGGTTGAGCTGAATGGGCTTACCGCCGATGGTGACGGTGGCGTCGGGTTCGGTGGCTCCGTACACAATCAGTTCAGCGTCCGCCACCAGCCAGAACTTGCGGGGCTTGATGGGGGCCGCCGAGGCGGAGAAGCCCAGGCCCGCACCGGACATGGTCAGCCCCGACATGGTGGGTACAGCCCACATGCCCACCCCAGAGGGGAAGACATAGGAGCTGACCGCTTGCTCGGGTACCTGCTGCATCGAGCCAAACAGAGAACCCGCCACCCGTTGGGCTTCGGCACCTTGGGCCATGCCAAAGATTTCGTCGTAGATGGCGTTGCCCGCTTCGGCAGTCTTGCGGCTGGGGGGAACCAGGGTGGCAATTTGCTTGCCCCGCAGGTCTTGATCCCAACCGACGGTGACGAAGACATCTTCTACCCAGTCGGAGGGGTAGACGGGGGGAATGTGGGCCGGGGTAGAACGGGCCAGCACAAGCCAGCGGCCATCGTTGCAGAGGTAGCCGATTTCCACCACGTAATCGCGATCGCTGACCGGAATGGGCAGGTACCATTCCCGCGCCATCTCGTCGCACTCATACTGTTGCAGGCTGTGGGGAGCCTGACTGTTGATGTCAATGTCGGTGACATCGTAGAAGCGCAGGGCCAGACGAGCCCCCCCTTGGCGACGCAAATCTTCTTTATGCTCGTTGGGGATATCCCAGTAGGCGTAGGCCCATTGGGGATCGCGGGGCATCAGCACAATGCGGCTTTCGCCATAGCCGGCGGGCAGGTCACCCAAGCCCTCATCTACAGAGGCCAACTCCTCGGGG
>JAQCHG010000205.1 GCA_027619675.1 Cyanobacteriota bacterium | reverse complement strand
GTCGGCTAGAAAGCGGTCGGAGCATAGCTCTGCCGCTTTTTTTCTTCGCCCATTAGTCTAAAGTCCAGTCTGCCTGGTGTGTTGTCCTAATGCTCAGAATCCCTATCATTGCCCAGTCAACAGGTAATAAAGAAGCGGGGTTGCCCCCGCTTTGATGTGTTGAGTCAAGTGTGTTTGGGGTCAAGCTGAGGCTTAACCAAAGCGGCCCGAGACATAGTCGCGGGTGTACTCCTCTTGGGGATTGCTGAAAATCACCTGGGTGTCGTCATATTCCACCAGGTAACCCACCTTGCCCCCCGCTTCTGTGGCTTCGGCGTTGAAGAAGGCGGTTTTATCCGATACCCGAGATGCCTGCTGCATGTTGTGGGTAACGATGATGATGGTGTAGTTCTCCTTCAACTGCTGCATCAACTCCTCAATTTTGAGGGTGGAGATGGGGTCCAAAGCAGAGCAGGGTTCATCCATCAGAATCACCTCTGGCTCGATCGCGATCGCCCGCGCGATACAGAGACGCTGCTGCTGACCACCGGATAGGGAAAGACCACTTTCCTTCAGCTTGTCCTTCACCTCATCCCACAGGGCTGACCCCCGCAAGGACTGTTCGACTAGCTCATCCATGTCACCCTGGTAGCCGTTAATGCGGGCACCAAAGGCGATGTTGTCATAGATGGACTTGGGGAAAGGGTTGGGCTTCTGGAACACCATGCCGATGCGGCGGCGCAGTTCCGTGGGGTCCACCGCTTTGCTGTATAGGTCAACCCCGTGGTAAGTAATGCGCCCTTTAATATGGGCACTAGGAATCAAATCATTGAGGCGGTTAAAGCAGCGCAACACCGTACTCTTACCGCAGCCAGAGGGGCCAATAAACGCCGTAATTTTTTTGCCGGGAATCTCTAGATTGACCCCCCGAACAGCCATATTTGAGCCGTAATAGTAGCTCGTGTTCTCGACGTTAAAGACGCGCTCAAGCCCAGCCGTTGCCGTGGGCGCAGATTGTTCAGATTGCATGGGAACCAACTCTCATGGAACGGACAGGATAAAGACAGCACTAACTGGAACGTTGGAAGCGATTTCGCAAGAAAACTGCGGTGGCATTCATGGTGAACAGCACCAACATCAAGATGATGATGCCTGAGGCCGCAATGCTATGGAACTCTTCTTGGGGACGGCTAATCCAGCTGTAAATCTGGATGGGCATCGCCGTAAAGGCAGGCTCCTGAAACCCGGAGATCGAAATGTCTGGAGCAAAAGGAACAAACGCTGCCGCTCCCACCACGATGATGGGTGCCGTCTCCCCAATGGCCCGAGACAGGCCCAAAATCGTGCCGGTCATGATGCCAGGAATAGCCTGGGGCAAAACATGGGTGCGCACCGTCTGCCAACGGGTTGACCCCAGGGCCATGCCCGCCAGACGAATGCTGTCGGGTACCGCCTTCAAAGCCTCTCGGGTGGCCACAATAATCACGGGCAAAATCAGCAACGCCAAGGTCAGCCCTGCGGACAGAATGCTGCGCCCTCCAGTCAAGGGAAGCCCCGTACCGGGAATATTTTCCAGCAGTCGGGCGAACACAAATAGGCCCAGCAACCCGTAAATAATTGAGGGCACCGCCGCCAGATTGCTAATATTAATCTCCACAATCCGGGCAAACTTATTGTTTTGGGCAAATTCCTGTAGGAAAATACCCGACCCTACACCAATGGGAAACGCTACTGAAGCTGTGATCAGCAGTAGGCAAATAGATCCCACAAAGGCGGGCCAAAACCCTGCCTGTGCGGCCCTACGGGAGGGGGGCGAGGTCAGAAACTCCAAGCTCAAGCTGGGGATGCCATCCACCAAAACCCCAATCAGCAGAATTGCCAAGACCACTAAGCCAGAGAAAGTGGCAATCCAGCTAATGGTCTTAAAGATTTGGTCGATTTTGTAGCGCTTTTCCAGTTCAGGCTTGAAGTTGCCGCTATCCAGTTGGGCAGCCTTATCAGTTTGAGAGCTCATTCGTATTTCTCCTGGAACTTACGCACAAACCAGAAGCTGAAAATGTTCAGGATCAGGGTGAGTACAAACAGGGTCATGCCCACCGCGAACAGTGTTTTGAACTCAATGGACCCGTAGGGCGCATCCCCCTTGGTGACCTGCACGATAAAGGAGGTCATGGTTTGGACAGAAACCCGAGGATCCAGCGTCAATGTGGGGCTTTGACCTGCCGCCAGGGTGACAATCATGGTTTCCCCCACGGCGCGGGCCACCCCCAGAATGATGGAGGACACAATCCCTGACAGGGCTGCCGGCAACACGACCCCGGTGATGGTTTCCCGCTTGGTGGCCCCCACAGCATAGGAGCCCTGACGCAGGCTTTGGGGCACGGCAAAAATTGCATCCTCACTGAGGGAGGCGATGGTGGGCAAAATGGCAAACCCCAGCACAATGCCAGCGCTGAGGGCGTTAAACACTGATAGGCCAGGAATAATGTTCTGGAGGATCGGTGTCACCATCAACAGGGCAAAGTAGCCAAAGACAACCGTAGGCACCCCCGCCAGTACCTCCAGACCGGGCTTTAAAAAAGCCCGCACTTTTCGGGGGGCATATTCGCTGAGGCAGACCGCCGCTAACAACCCCAGGGGAATGGCGATGAGTAGTCCAATAATGGAGGTCAAGAAAGTACCGCACAGCAGCACAATCACCCCAAAGCTGGGATCTGCGAACAGGGCGGTCCAGCGGGTGGCGGTAAAAAAGTGAAGGGGAGAAACTTCGAGGAAAAACTCGATGGTCTCGAATAGCAGCGTAAAGATGATGCCAAAGGTGGTAAACACCGACACTGCGGCAAATGCCCCAAAGAGCAGGACTACCGACCGTTGGGACAATTTGCTCAGGGAACGATTGGGTTTCCAGCGATCGCTGGAGGCGATACCCCCGGACGCTGGACTTGGAAAGACACTTTCAGTCATAGCGAGCCTTGCGGATTGCGTGGGGTCACCCGGTCTGCCGCAGCGGTCTCGGATAACAACCCATAAACCCCCGTGAATTCCCCGCCCATCGGGCCTTGCTAGCGGGGTAACCGGGAAGCTGAAACCATACAAATCTCAACAATAGGCTGAACCGGAATTTGAGACCAGCCACAGAGAAACGCTTTTTGTAAGGAACCGCAACTTGAGGGCAGATGCAGTTAGCGATCGCTCTGCCCTCAAGTCTGACGGCTTTAGAACCCGAACCTATTCGGCGGATTCCTTAACTTCACCCGCCTCAATCTTGGCCTTGGTTTCAGCGTACTGCTCGTCAGAGCGGGGTACATAGCCAGTAGCGGCCACGAAATCTTTGTTGGCAGGATCCACAACGAAGTCGATGAACGCCTTAACAGCGGGATCTTCGTCGTAAGCGGCCTTGCTGTAGTACATGAACAGGGGGCGAGATAGGGGCGCATACTCACCGGCCAGCACGGTTTCTTCGCTGGGGGCAACACAACCATTGCCGCCATCAATTTCAACCGCCTTCATCCGATCCTGGTTCTCAAAGTAGTAGGCGTAGCCAAAGTAGCCCAGGGCATTTACATCCCCTTCCACCCCTTGCACCAAGACGTTGTCGTCTTCGCTGGCGGTGTAATCGGCGCGGCTATCCCCTTCTTCACCGTTGACGGTCTCAGTGAAATAGTCGAAGGTGCCAGAGTCGGTACCCGGACCGTAGAGCACCAAAGGCGCATCGGGGAAGTCAGGGTTGACCTGATTCCAGTTGTCGATGGTGCCTTCAGATTCGGGGCTCCAGATGGTGTTGAGCTCGTCGATGGTCATGCAGACGGCCCAGTCGTTTTCGGGGTTAACGACCACGGAGAGGGCATCGGTGGCCACAGGTACTTCGATGACTTCGATACCCGCTTCGGTACAGTTGGCCAACTCTTCCGCCTTGATGGGACGAGAAGCGCCGGACACTTGGGTCTCACCACCACAGAATTTTTCGAAGCCGCCGCCGGTACCCGAAGCACCCACGGTGATTCTGACGTCAGGGTTAGCGGCCTGAAACTCTTCAGCCATGGCTTCAGAGATGGGGAAAACGGTGCTAGAGCCGTCGATGGTAACGGTACCGCTCAGTTCGGCACCCGCATCGGCAGCTGCGGTATCGGTACCGTCTTCGGTGCTGGTGTCAGCGGTGTCGGTGCCGCCGCCACAGGCAACTAGGCCGCCCAACAGAGCGACTAGGGACAGAGAATAGGCAAGCTTTTTGGTGGATATCATCTGGAACACTCCCTCACATGAGAAGACTGGATTTCGCGTGTATCCTGCGGCATCCTACCGAGCCGATGTAAAGGGCAGGTTAAGGGATGACAGTTTGTGGGGAAGGTTTTGGAGGGAAAGTTGTATCCGAAAGTACAAAATTCCGGTTGACTGGGGACTCTCGCGATCGCTGCGATCGCTTGCGGTAGGTGAACAAACGCTACAGAGCCTCAAGAATGCCAACGGTCGCGCCGCTTTCGAGTAGCAGGCTTCACCATAGAAGGGTAGTGTTCATGAGCAAAGGTACTGCCTGGCTTCGGGATCTGTTCCCTCGTATCAGGAGGAGGGCATTGCTGCTTTCGCGGATCTCGTTTGGGTAAGCTGCCTTTAGGCTATGGGCCTCCAAATAGGTGTGTGCTGAGCCCCGCCCTTTGTTGGACGGGGCTTTTGTTGTGGGAGGCCGCTGGTGATGAGCCCCGGCGATGGGCGACCCTCACGACGCCCCCGAGCTTTTGGAAAAAATCACCCATACGGTTTTGAGGATGAGCTTGATGTCGTAGAGCAAGCTCCAATGGCGCTGGTATTTCAGATCGAGGCGAATCACATCTTCAAACCGCTTAATGTTGGAGCGGCCATTCACCTGCCAT
>JAQCHG010000204.1 GCA_027619675.1 Cyanobacteriota bacterium | reverse complement strand
CATTGGCGATGTCCACGTGCAGGGTGGCGTACTCCAACTCTTTGCCGTCGCCGATATCGTAGCCGAGGCGCTCTAGGCCAATGTTGACGATCTCGGTTTGAAACAGCTCTTCCAGCACGCTGTATCCGGCGGTGACGGTGACCCCGGTGCCGGGTAAATCCCCTGTGGCGGTCTCTTCGGTGGTGTCGCCGCCGCCCGTGCCAGAGTCGGCGGTGTCGCCCCCGCCACAGGCGGGCAGCCCCACCAAGGCCACCGTCAGGGCGGCGGCGGTGCCCCAACCCTTGAGGCTGAGGGGGGCTTTTGCAACGGTATTGAAGCGTTGGGGAAATTGGGAAAGGTGCAGATTAAAAACCATAGTCTTTGAAAAAATGCGGACTCTGTAAACAACAAATCTGTGATGTGGGCAGGGGCCAGATGGTAACGGGGCAAGGGAAACCCCAAAGTCGGCGGGATGACGGGGGCTGGGATAGCCCCGATCGCAGATCACCCCCAACGGCTTCAAGGCACCCGCCAAGGTCAGGCTTGGGCCGGACGTCGCCCTTTAAAGAACCCCAGGACAACCCCCACCGGGCCGAGATCGCGCCAGGTGCGGCCATCCTTAGGGGCCTGACCAATGGCCTGGGTGATGCGGTCCAACACGATCGCCATCAGCACAATGCCGATGCCCCCCACCGCCGCCAGACCCACATCTAGGCGACCGATGCCCCGGTTCACCATCTGCCCCAGCCCTTCCACCGCAATCAGCGAGGCAATCACCACCATGGACAGGGCCAACATGATGGATTGGTTCACCCCCGCCAGGATGGTGGGCATGGCCAGGGGAATTTGCACCTCCCGCAGCATTTGGCCGGGGGTGGAGCCAAAGGAGAGGGCGGCTTCGACGGTTTCTTCGGACACCTGGCGAATGCCGATGTTGGTGAGGCGAATCAGGGGGGGCACCGCAAAGATGAAGGTAACGATCACCCCCGGCACCTTACCGGTGCCAAACAGCATCACCACCGGCACCAGGTAAACAAAGGCGGGCAGGGTTTGCATGGCGTCCAGCACCGGGCGAATGGCCCCTTCGGCGCGATCGCTGCGGGCCGCCAAAATCCCCAGGGGCAACCCCACGATCCCGCACAGCACCACCGCCGTCATCACCAGGGCCAGGGTGATCATGGTTTCATCCCAAGCCCCAATCAGCCCCACCAGCACCATGGCAATCAGGCTAAAGATGGCGATATTGCGGGAGGCAAACTGCCAAGCCAGCAATCCTAGAGCGATCAAAAACACCAGGGGCGGCAACCCCAGGAAAAACGCCTCAATGCCGTTGAGCACCTGGGTAATGGGGACACGAATCAGTTGAAACAGCCAGCGAAAATTGGTCACCACCCAGTCGATCGCCTGGCTCACCCAGGTGTCGAGGGGAATGATTTCCGTGGACTGGTTTAGCAGTAACCAGTTAAAGAAGTCGTTCAGCATCAGTTCCAAAAAGAGAAGGCAAGGACGGGGCGTTTAAGGGTTGCCCCTGCCGATCCCGCCGTTGGGACCGCCTAGGGGCACTGGGCGAGGCGAGCTATACCGCCACCCGCCCGCCCGTGGAGGCCGCCGGGACGGGCTCCCGCCCCAAGTCGTCCTGGGTGAGGCGGCCAATGCTGGCGAAGATATCCGCCTGCTCGATGACGCCTTTGAATTTGCCGCTGGTGCCCACCACCGCAATGGGGACGCCAATTTGGGCCAGGTGGAAGATTTCCTCTAGGCTGGTGGCGGTTTCCACCGTGGGGAAGTCCGTTTCCATCACCGCTTTGATGTCGTCGGTGCCCTCGGAGACGGCGGTTTCCAGGTTGTCGAGGGTTAACAACCCCACCGGCGAACCGTGGCGATCGACCACGTACATCTGCTCCCGCTGGTGGGTGCGCATATCCTCCAACGCCCCTTGGACAGAGCCTTTGCCCAGGATGAAGGGCACGGTTTTGCGGGCAATGGACCCGGTTTTGAGCACCTGCGCCCGGTTGACGTCCTGGGTGAAGGCGGCGATGTAGTCGTCCACCGGGTTGGTGACGATTTCTTCCGGGGTGCCCACCTGCACCAGATAGCCGTCCTTCATGATGGCGACGCGATCGCCAATCTTCAGCGCCTCTTGGATGTCGTGGCTGATGAACACCACGGTGCGGTGCAGGTCCTGTTGCAGGCGAATCAACTCATCCTGCATACCCCGGCGGATCAAGGGATCCAGGGCGCTGAAAGCTTCATCCATCAACAGAATCGGGGCCTCCGTTGCCAGGGCACGGGCCAAACCGACCCGCTGCTGCATCCCCCCACTGAGGGCACTGGGGGCATAGTTGGCCCATTTCCGCAGCCCCACCACCTCCAGGGTGTCGAGGGCCATCTGCCGTCGCTGGTCCGGGTCCATGCCCCGCATCTTGAGGCCGTATTCCGTGTTTTCCAACACGCTCTTGTGGGGAAACAGCCCAAACCGCTGGAACACCATGGAAATCTTGGTGCGACGAATCTCCCGCAGCCGCTTCAGGTCTACGCGGGCCACGTCCTCATCGTCGATGTAGATGTGGCCACTGGTGGGCTCAATCAAACGATTGAGACAGCGCACCAGGGTGGATTTCCCCGACCCCGACAGGCCCATAATCACAAACAATTCCCCTTCCCCGATGGAAAGGGTGACATCGGCGACCCCGAGCACATGGCCCGTGGCCTGCAAAATTTCGTCCCGATTCCCCCCCTGGCGGAATAGCTTGAGGGCCTGTTCGGGATGTTTGCCATAGATCTTGACTAGGTTCTCAATCTTGATCTTTGGACGTGAACTTTCCATACCAACTCCAAAGCAGGGGACAGGCCCCCATGACCACGCTGGCAACTCAACCCCCAGCGTCAAAAAACCTGTCCCATCATTACGAAGACACCCGCCAGAGGGCGGGAAGCCATTTTAGGATACAAAAGATTTGATGGATAATAAAAATTGGTTTGGTTAAATTCCTTTAAAATAGAAGCCTTACATCTTGACCCTTCAATGCTTTCAAGGCTTTTCAAGCAATCTATTTTGTTTTGTAAGGAGGTTGATTGAGAACCGCAGTGGGACAAGCTGCCAATCCCTAGGGGACGTTCCCCCGCCAGGGGACAGACCTGACTAGGAAACCTGTCATGCGGTCCTCCAGCCCTTTGATTAGGGGCTGCGATCGTTGTTCAGCAAGGATGCTGGCGGCCATGGAGAACAGCCCTGAGCCAGCGGCGATCGCGACGGATTCAACGGATGGCGATCGCCTGTGCAAACCGCAATTCTTAAGCCGACAGCCCCCGATTCCAAGACTTAAGAAAGGCTTAACTCGTGGTCTGCCAAGCCTAAATTTGTAGACTGAGTGCAGCGTTAGGGTGACCCAGCAGCCCGCTTTGGCAGCAGCCCCCGTTCCCCAGCGTGCCGGCTCCAGAACAGCCCGCTGGAACGGCTGGCCAATTCACGCCACGGGCCTAACCTGTGGGGCTGGGGGAGGGGTACCCCAGGGGGTAAAAGGCGGCGACCCGGTAAAATCCCCTTACCCTTGCCAACCCCCTTGCCATGGCTGCCACCGCCGACGCCCGTGCTCTTACCGCTACCCTTACCCGTGGGGAAACCACCGCCACAGCAGTGGTCGAAGCCACCCTGGCGGCGATTGAACAGCGCGATCGCGCCCTCAACTGTTTCACCACCGTCACCGCCGATCGCGCCCTGGCCCGCGCTGCCCTAGTGGATGCGGCCCGTCAGGCGGGGCAACCCCTGGGACCTTTGGCGGGGGTGCCCTTTGCGGTGAAAAATCTGTTCGACATCGCCGGGGTGGTGACGCGGGCAGGCAGCAAACTCAATCGGGCCAATCCCCCCGCTGCCCAGGATGCCACCGCCATTGCTCGGTTAGAGGCCGCCGGGGCGATTTTGGTGGGGGCGCTCAACATGGATGAATACGCCTATGGCTTCGTCACCGTGAATCACCACGACGGTGCCACCTCCAACCCCCACGACCCGCGCCGGGTGGCGGGGGGATCTTCCGGCGGATCGGCGGCGGCGGTGGCGGCGGGGTTGGTGCCCCTCACCCTGGGCTCCGATACCAACGGTTCCATCCGGGTCCCGGCGGGCCTCTGCGGAGTTTATGGCTTCAAGCCCACCTATGGCCGCCTGTCGCGGGCCGGAGCCTACCTGTTTTCCAGCAGTTTGGACCACATTGGCCCCTTGGCCCGTTCGGTGTGGGACATCGCCGCCAGCTTCGACGCCATGCAGGGGGCCGACGCTGGGGATCCGGTCTGTACCCGGCGATCGCCCCAGCCCACCCTGTCCCTGTTGTCCGACCCCTTACCGCCCCTGCGCGTGGGGATTCTCGATGATCACTTTGCCCGAGGCATGACCCCTGAAGTCGCCACCGCCCTAGACCAGGTGGCCCAAGCACTGGGGGCGAGCCATTCAGTCACCCTGCCGGAGGCCGATCTCGCCCGCGCCGCCGCCTACCTGATTACCGCCTGTGAAGGCAGCCAGTTGCATTTAGAGCGGTTGCGGCAGCACCCGTTGGACTTTGACCCTGCTACCCGCGATCGCTTCTTGGCTGGGGCGCTGATGCCAGGGGCCTGGTACGTGCAGGCCCAACGGCTGCGGCGCTGGTTTCGCGACCAGGTGCAGCGGGTTTGGGACACCGTGGACATTGTGCTGGCCCCTACCACCCCCTGCCCCGCCCCCTTTTTAGATCAAGAAACCATGACCATCGACGGTGAGGCGGTGCTGGTGCGTCCCCATTTGGGCCTCTACACCCAGCCCCTTTCCTTCATTGGGCTCCCCGTGCTGTCGGTGCCCGTTGCCAGTGCTGCCCCCCTACCCGTGGGGGTGCAAATCATCGCCGCCC
>JAQCHG010000203.1 GCA_027619675.1 Cyanobacteriota bacterium | reverse complement strand
GAGCGGAGTCGAAACCCGTCTGCAAGATAATTGAGCTTACCTACTTAACCCGCACTCTAAATCTTTACTCTCAAAGCGCTGCCGTTTATCTCTCTCCGCGGATAGCCACGGGATGAGCCCCATGCCCTGACTGGAGCTCCAATGCCAAGGCTCATCACGACTGTTCAGTGAAAAATGGACTCCCTCACCATCCCAGTCTCAAAAGTCCGTTTGAACAGACTGCCGCTGTACGCCAGAGCATTAATGCCCTGGCGGGGGGGAGACAAGCCATGGGTGTATCAGCCGTAGCATTCGCGACGTGCCCAGGATGCTGCACCCTAGGACTTGAGATAGCTTTCAGGAGCAGCGAGGCAGAGCAGACCATCCCCATAGGTTTGGATCATGCCCCGTTGCCGTAATTTCCCCATCAGGCGGGTAATGGTGACGCGGGTAGACCCGATGGCGCTGCCGATTTGGGCATGGGTTAACGACCAAGGTAGGTAGTAGCCCGATTCACAAGGTTCGCCAAATTCTTCAATCAGCAGGGTCAAGAAGCCAATCAGGCGATCGATGGTGCGGCGTTGGCCCAACGTACTAAGCCACAGCAGCTTGCGCTGATGCTGGTAGCGAAAGGCATCGGCAATTTCCCGACGGAAATGGGGCCAATTGTCTAAGTCGTGCCAATACAGCCAGATCACTGTGGTTTGGTCCACATGGGCAAAGCTTTGGAGGGTAAAGGGCGCTTGCGCCACAATTTCAAAGGGCTGCCCTGCCCCCACAAAGCCCAGAAAGGCTTCTTCGTCCTGGGCCATCAGAGGGGTGGTTGGGGTGGGTTCATCTGACTCTAGATCCACATTGACTTGGGCGTTCCCAGTGAGGCGAACTGCCCCCCGCTGCACCAGGTACAGCAGCCCAGGACGGGCGGGGATGCGTTCATCTCGAACAAAGGTGCGGCAGCGATAGTGTTCTTGTGCCCAATCAGAGATCCGTTGCCACGTCAAGAATGGGCGGACATTGTTATTGTTGGAGGCCAAGGGTGAATACATGATGGCGGTATGGGTGGAGGAAGAGCTGCCGCGTGTGCGTTTCTATGAGTTAGGTCAGGACCTAGGTTACCCAAAGCTTTGAGTAGACCCCCTCCCCCTTCCCCTCCGGGGGGACAGGAGGGACTGCAAATCCCTGGAGGTTGATTGTAAGTAGACACTGAAATATTTGCCCATTGTCTCAACTAAAGACCCTGTGGATATTACGGAAATTCTGCAAATAACCGTCACTCGGGTGTCATCTATTGACCCATTCTGGGCTGTTAATGGTGGAGAAGCCCCCTAAGAGACAAGTATTTTTTACAACCTTGCACTGATGATGGGGGACTTCGAGATTAAGCATCTGGCCCTTCAGTTCAGCCTCCAGGTTCGCCTGTGCCAGGGGGCGATCGCCCCTTTCAAGGATTTACCCCAGACGGGCTTAACCCTGTGGCATCCCCCGTTTGCGCCAGGGGCTACCCCGCCAATTGTGTGCTACCAGTGGCGGGCACAGCGGAGGGGGACACCCGCTTGGGATCCGCAGGTCACCGCTGGGTCGGCCAACCTGGGGGAATGGACGGTGCAGCATCCGTCAGGGGCCGGGGTCCATTTCACCCTAACGACGGCGGGTATACAGCGTTGGCTAGCCCAAATTCAGCGCTGGGGAGAGGCTCGATCGCTGTCACTGCCGCTAGCAGAGATGGCCAGTTCCGAGGAGAATCTGCCCAGGTACTCAGGTCGCTTTTCCTTGCCCACAGGGGGGCGTTGGGACCTGTGCGATCGCCTCCAGCTCTCACCCCTCGCGTTTTTGCAATACAGCCATGGTCGCTGTTGTGACCATCTCCGCCTAGGGGCCACTCAAGAGTCCTGGCTAGGGTTAGGACCTGATACCGGAGCCCTCCCGCCGGAGCCCCTCACCCGTCCTCCCTATCCTGTGGATGGGTATTGCCACACCCTGGTGGATGTGGTGGATACCCTAGCCCGCCACCCCAATGCCAAAACCTATCTCCGTCAGGGATATCGTCTGGGGAGCGTTTTCCACGAGGGCCTTGGGAGAACCCGTGGGACCCCTGAACCTGGGCATCTGACGGATGAGCGGGTCACCGATGGGGACGACAACTGTGATGGCGGCTGGTCGGTGGCGGTCTGGCGGGCAGCCCAGGTGATTTTGGCGCATATTCTTCACGATGGGTTTGGCCAGTCCCCCCCCCGGACGGTTTAGGGAAAGGCCGCAGACCGTGTTGAAACCGCGCATTCAGGCCCATCTGTCTCCCCATCATGTCCCCCATGCATGGGGAAGATGGCAGTCACAGCCCCACCAGCCCCGTCCCCTAATGGGGCTGAACGTTAAAAACCATTACGGCCAAGGAGCAAATTCAGCCCCGGTATATAAGCTTAATGGGCCAATTTCTGGGCCTGGAAAGGTCAGAAATAGCAAGAATTACGGGCGTTTTCCCCCCTTCAGGTCAAGCCATAAGAAAAACTGACTGGTTTTGCGATCGCAAATCGGTGACATCCCCAGGGGAGTAGGTTACTATGCATTTGTGTGTGAGGAGCGAACCAGTAAGAGTGCCGAGACGAAACACGGCCAGTCGTCGGCACTCTTTCTGTATCTAGGGTTAGAAGCCTGGCCCCCTTAAGCGCACTTTCAAAGATTTACCGTTGAAGCCTCAGTCACGGTAGTTACTGGGGCAATGACCAAACCCCAGGTTTGCCGGAAGCAATCCTGGGGTTTAGTGTTTCATGGGGACTGGCCGGGGCTTGAATTCTCTAGGGGGCTCGGGACTGGCGAATCCAGAGGTTATAAAGCTGATCCGAGTCCAAGTGACAATCCTAAATGACGGCCCCCACGGCCTTAGAAGGTGGGGTTGTGTTCGTAATCGATGCATTCCCCGTTCTGCCAAGTTCGACCACTGCTTTCACAGTTTTCTTGATCTTCCTTAAAGGGGATATCCGCTGGGTAATTGCCGGGGCGGAGAATCCCCCGCCAGTCAAGGCTGACCAGCAGGGTGAGGGATAACAGCGCCATCACCCCCATCATGATCAACCCCCCTAGGACGAACATGTTGCCGGGGGTCCAGAGGGGATGGGCAGCCTGGACTTGGCGGATCCGTTCTTCCGATCGCCGCTCTTCCCCAGCCACCAGCACGAAATAGAATCGCGTCCAAAAGAACGGTAGCGACATCCGCAAGTCAACGGGATGCCGACGCCACTGGCGGTTTTCCAGGGCAGATTCCATGGCTTCGAGCTGCTTGGCTGTAAACGTCGCCGTAACGTTGGGCGGCATTTTTGCCAGCAGGTCATCTAAAACAGGCCGAGGCCGCTGTGAGGTCATTCGTTAACAGGTCTTAGCAGGGAACTGAATTAAGCAGGATTCAGGAGCGCCGGGGAATGCCGTTAGTGGATGCCTTTGCAGTTTGCCCATGCCCTTGGGCACTTGGATCAGGGCGTGGTGATTTGGCAAGCGTCCTCTGGCAAAAAATGGCGTGACGAGGTGCGCCCGATAACAAGGGCATGATCAACCGATTAGATCAGAAAATCACCCATTCAGCAGGTCTGTAGCGAAAAAATTCAGCCGTTGACTGGGGCAAGGGGGTAACCTCTGTAGACGCGGAGAGGGCGCTATCCGTCCTGTTGAGGTTAATGGGGACACAGGCTGGGGACTTTGCAGGGACGCTAAATTCTGGGCCAAGCCACCATAGACTAACAGGTTTAGCATTCCCGTGACGGGTAGCCTGACTGGGATGTTGGGGGCTGGGGATACGGAGGGATACGGCTCACCGATAGCCTATCCATCCCTGGGCCAAGGGAATCGGGGCACCAAAAATACGGTTTGCCAGGGTGAGAAAGGCTGAGGGTTCGTTGCCTGGGGATGGGGTTGGGGAATCCTAAGGTGAGTTTCCCTGTGGCAAATTTCACTTCGTTGTTGCTAGCGGTGTTGGGGTAATCAATCTTGATGTAGAGACTGCTAGAGATGACAGCTTGACGGTAAGTCGCTGTCACCCTTGCAGGAAGAGGTTCTGAAGGGTACCGGTGGGACCCATGCAACCTGCATGGAATAACGCCTTCTCCGTTACTGGCTGGATCCCTGGGTGGGTTACTCAGGGGTGACACTGTTCCCCTTCCCCCTGCTCATTTCAGGTCTGTATCTGGACATGGGGGATTGATCACCTTAGCTTGTGAAGTCTTGTACCGCCTTATGGCTTTTGTTTTCCCCCCTGTCTGTTCAGCGCTGCCGACGGATGCATTAATTCCAGATCCGTTGCTGATGTTGGCCAGTACCCCCGTTAGCAACGCGATCGCGGCGATGACCGCAGCCCATCAAACCGTTGGCCAAGCCCGCACCGTGGCCGCTTGGGAGCGGGCTAACTGTGTGATTGTGGTGAGCGATCGCCAAGTGCCCCTAGGGACGTTGAGTACGGTGGATGTGCTGTGTTGGCATACCACCCCAGCCCCCTGGCTACAGCGGCCATTGGCTGAGGTGATGACCCCAGTGGTGCCGCCCTTACCCTGCTGGCAGGATGTTAATCCGTCACGCCTGTTGGTAGAAATGGGGCAGCGGGGGCTGCGATACCTGCCCGTTGTGGATCGCCACGGGCGCGCCACGGGCTTGATTAGCCCCCTCACTCTCCAGCAGCAGCTTTCCTGCCAAGCGTTACAGCAACAGCAAACCCTCCAGACCATCACCCAGGCCATTCAATCGGCCCCGGATCTGACCACTGCCCTGGAGTTGGTGGTGCAGCAACTCTGTGCCACGGGGGCATGGAGTGGGGGCGAGGTGTGGATGCAGGCGGGGGACGACCAAACCCTCAGGTTTGTCGCCGCCCATTACCCCGATTCCACCGCGGCCCAAACCCCGACCGCCTATGAACGGC
>JAQCHG010000202.1 GCA_027619675.1 Cyanobacteriota bacterium | reverse complement strand
AGGGGTGGGGCCAGGTTCCACCACCACGGTGCCGTCGATTTGCAAGCGGGGGCGGGGGGTATCCCTGGGCAAGGTGGCGTATTGCTGCTGCGCTTCCGATGGCCAGCGGGCGGCGTTGAATCCTGTTTGCAGCAGTTCCCCCGACCGATAGGGATCCGCCTCAAAATTCATGGTGAAGTCCCCCTGAATCACCACGTTGCCAGTGACCCGCTGAAGCCCCTGGGCCTGGAGGGCATTGGCTAAGACGATCGCCTCTTCCCAGACAAAATAGGGATCCCCGCTGCCCTGGATCACCAAATCCCCTTGGAGCACCCCATTGGTCACGACTCCCCGCTGCCCCACCCGCGTCTCGAAACGATGGTCCACAGGCCATGTGGCCAGGGCCGCCAGGGTGGTGGCAAGCTTGGTGAGGGAAGCGGCGGGCAGGGCAGTGGTGCCTTGGTGGCTGGCGATCGCCGTTGCCCCTGTCTGAATCCACACCCCTTGGAGGGCAGCGGGGTAGCCCGTCGCAGCTAGGACCTCAACGTATTGCGCCACCAACGTGACAACGGCGGGATCCGGTTGGCTTTGCTGCGCCTTGGGGGATCCTTGCCAAGGCATGGCTAACCCCCGCTCTGGCCACACCATCGGTCTCAGGGGATGGGGGGCATGGGCACCCAAGAAAAAAGCCAGTAAGCCAATCGCCGCCATTGGTGGGAAAACCATACTGAACCGATCCCAGCCCCAAACCAACATCGGCCCATATCCTAACGCCTGTCATCTGATTTTCATCTATCTATCACCGGGTCGTCATACGGACTTTGCAAGATAGGGGGCAGCCACAACTGGGGTGATCACCCCAGCTTTTTAGGTGGCGCTTACAGCCAACAGGACTGATGCAGTCACATTGATGAATAAGGGACCTCAGCCCCTTGTACTAACGGAACACCGAACATTCGGGAGCAGGTTGCGCCAGTTCTAGCCAAATCCAACATCATGGGCGAAATCTTGAAATTGTCAGTAGCCAGAACGGCTCGTCTTAGTTTTCAGGGAATACTGAGGCATGGCCCATTAGAACAAACATGCCAGCCTAGCCCCCATTCCTGGGCCAGCTTCGGTTTTCCGGGGCGGCTTTCCGGCTCCCCGAGCAACCCCTGTGATCGCAAGCTAGAGGTGCCCCAGCCATCCCCGTGGCCATCCGCCACAGAGGACATTAGGCGACCTAATGGGGCATACTACAAACCTACATCGGTAACACTTTACGCAACGCCATCGTTGTTTTATTATGGGGTAGTAAACTCATAACGATTCCGATTTAGCCCTAGGGACGGGGTCTTGGGTTCACCTCTACTGGGGGCTGTCATCAATTTAGGGTCAAAGTCCTGACTGTATAGCGGCCACAGCCCTAGCCATATGTCAGGGGCGGGCGCGGCAAATGCTGATCCAGCAAGGCTTGTATCCATGATCGATGGCGCGCCCGAGGTCTCAGGATCGGATTGGCGTCTTCCCGTCGTCGCATCTGCGATGGATCACGCTTCAGAATCAGTCCACCGTTCACCCGGTACCCGCACTGCTAACCCCCGTGCGTGATCGCTACCGACCAGTCATCAGCATCTTTGCCGTTGGGGTGACAGTTACCCCGGAATCGTCAGTTTCCCTAGGCCAGCGCCCTAGAAAATGTTCGTTCCTTCCCCATTCGCACCGATGGGGATTTGCATCGTCAGTGGAGGCCATACTCGATGCCTAAAGCTAAAGCCCGTAAGTCCCAAGCCAAGCCCCTCTTCACCGCCGACGCCGTGCGCACCTATCTGCACGAAATCGGTCGCGTTCCTCTGCTGACCCACGAGCAGGAAATCGTGCTGGGGAAACAGGTGCAGCAGTATATGCATCTGCTTGAGTAGCAAAGGTAGTTGGAAACCTCCCTAGAGCGGCAGCCCACGGAGGCGGAATGGGCCGCAGCGGCCCAGGTCAGCGAGGCAGAACTGGCTCAGCAACTCCGCCAAGGTCAGCGGGCGAAGCGGCAAATGATTGAAGCCAATCTGCGGCTGGTGGTGGCGATCGCGAAGAAATACCAGAAGCGCAACCTAGAGTTCCTTGACCTGATTCAGGAAGGCACCCTAGGGCTTGAGCGGGGGGTAGAGAAATTTGACCCCACCAAAGGGTACAAGTTCTCTACCTACGCCTACTGGTGGATTCGTCAGGCCATCACCCGCGCGATCGCCCAGCAGGCCCGCACCATCCGTCTGCCCATCCACATCACCGAAAAGCTCAACAAGATTAAGCGGGTGCAGCGGGAACTGTCCCAAAGCCTGGGGCGCAGCGCCACCGTCGCCGAAATTGCTGAATCTTTGGAATTGGAACCAGCCCAAGTGCGGGAATTTCTCACCCTGTCCCGTCAGCCCATTTCCTTGGATGTGCGCATTGGCGACAACCAGGATACGGAGCTTCAGGAGCTTCTGGAGGATGACAAAGCCTCCCCCGAGGATTTCACCGTGCGGGAAGCCCTGAAGCAGGACATCCAAACCCTGTTGTCGGAACTCACCCCCCAACAGCAGGAGGTGATCACCCTGCGCTACGGCCTCAACGATGGCCACGAACTGTCCCTGGCGAAGGTGGGTAACCGCCTCAACATCAGCCGGGAGCGGATTCCCCTTTTAGAGCAGCAGGCCCTGAAGCACCTGCGCCGCCGTAAGGGTAATGTGCGGGCCTATCTAGCCAGCTAGGGGCTCCTCGTTGATTCAGGACGTTGACGGTGTTCAGCGTCCTAGCTCCCCCCGTTGCGTTGTGTCGCGGCGGGGGAGCTTTGTATGTAGGGCCGTTGTCTTTCTCGGCAGCGATCGCTACAACAGGGGAAACCCTGTACCCGATCCGCCATGATCCTTGAGCCCGACTATCCCCACATCGTTCGGTCCCTGCCCTATCGAGGGCTCACCATCGAGCTAGACCAGAGCACCCTCGATGGCTATCCGGTGTACAGCGCTTGGGTGAACTATCCCACCGGCAGCGCCATGGCCGTGCCTAAAGCCTGGACCCCAGAGGAGGCTACCCGGCGGGCTAAACGCTGGATTGATCGGCGCTTTACTTGACAGCATCGGGGGCAGGCAAGCCTAGTCCAGCGCGGCGTAAGTTTGCCAACCGTTTCCTTGGGCGGGGGAGCTGGGGAGCATGGGAGATAGGGAGCCAGAAGGTAGGGTTATTCGCGCCAAGCTCAACTAGGGGGTAGCGATGGTCCTATTTTCAACCCCTTTCGGTTCGGTATCCCCCCCTTCAGGGAATAGGAGGTGCCCCGCACTATAGAGATAGCTGTTAAGCCGGAGCACAAAAACCTATGGGTAAAGTCGTAGGCATCGATTTGGGGACCACCAACTCTGTGGTGGCAGTGATGGAAGGGGGTAAGCCCACGGTCATCGCTAACGCAGAGGGATTTCGCACCACCCCCTCGGTGGTGTCCTATGCCAAAAATGGCGATCGCCTGGTGGGCCAAATCGCCAAACGGGGTGCCGTCATGAACCCCGAAAACACCTTTTATTCCGTCAAGCGCTTCATTGGTCGCCGCTTTGACGAAGTCAACAACGAATCCACCGAAGTCGCCTATAAGGTGCTGAACGTGGGCAACAACGTCAAGCTCGATTGCCCCCAAGCGGGTAAGCAGTTTGCCCCCGAAGAAATTTCGGCCCAGGTGCTGCGGAAACTGGCGGAGGATGCCAGTAAGTACCTCGGGGAGACCGTCACCCAAGCGGTGATTACGGTGCCCGCCTACTTCAACGATTCCCAGCGGCAGGCCACCAAGGACGCCGGGAAGATTGCCGGTCTAGAAGTGCTGCGGATCATCAACGAGCCCACCGCCGCTTCCCTGGCCTACGGCTTGGACAAGAAGAGCAACGAAACCATCCTGGTCTTTGACCTGGGGGGCGGTACCTTCGACGTGTCCATCCTAGAGGTGGGTGACGGGGTCTTTGAAGTGCTGGCCACCTCTGGGGACACCCACCTGGGGGGTGACGACTTCGACAAGAAGATCGTGGACTACCTAGCAGCAGAATTCAAAAACGCTGAAGGTATTGATCTGCGGAAAGACAAGCAAGCCCTGCAACGGCTGACGGAAGCGGCTGAGAAGGCCAAGATCGAACTCTCCAGTGCTACCCAAGCGGAGATAAATCTGCCCTTCATCACCGCCACCCAGGATGGCCCCAAGCACCTGGAAATGGTGCTGACTCGGGTCAAGTTTGAGGAGCTGGCCGCCGACTTGATTGATCGCTGCCGCATCCCGGTGGAGCAATCCCTCAAGGATGCCAAGCTGAGCAAGACCGAGATTGATGAAATCGTCCTGGTGGGCGGGTCTACCCGTATCCCTGCCGTCAAGGAACTGGTGAAAAAGGTCCTGGGCAAAGACCCCAACCAGACCGTTAACCCGGACGAAGTGGTGGCGATCGGGGCCGCCATTCAGGGCGGCGTATTGGCTGGGGAAGTTAAGGACATCCTGCTGCTGGATGTCACCCCCCTCTCCCTCGGGGTGGAAACCCTGGGTGGGGTGATGACCAAGCTGATTCCCCGCAACACCACCGTGCCCACCAAGAAGTCAGAAACCTTCTCCACCGCTGTGGATGGCCAGACCAATGTGGAAATCCACGTCCTCCAAGGGGAGCGGGAAATGGCCAACGACAACAAGAGCCTGGGCACCTTCCGCTTGGATGGCATTCCCCCGGCTCCCCGTGGCGTGCCCCAAATTGAGGTGATCTTTGACATCGATGCCAACGGCATTCTCAACGTCACTGCTAAGGACAAGGGCACTGGCAAAGAGCAGTCCATCAGTATCACTGGGGCCTCCACCCTGGATGAGAATGAGGTGGAACGTATGGTCAAGGATGCGGAATCCAACGCTGCCGCTGACCAAGAGCGCCGCGAGAAGA
>JAQCHG010000201.1 GCA_027619675.1 Cyanobacteriota bacterium | reverse complement strand
CTGCGCCCTGAAAATGTATCGGGCAACCGGATATCTGAGTCCAACTTCGGGCGGGAATTCCACGGATTGTAGGGCGCAAACCCTTGCGCCCCTACAGAAACGGGAATGCCGCTTAACCCGAACTCAGGTTAAGTAACCCAGGGCTGGCATCCATTCACGCCAGATACTGTCAGATCCGTGGTTGCACAACGGCTACGGCTCTGACCTATATCAACCTATAGCTCCTGATGGGCTTGGTGGACCAACGTGAGGATGGTGGCTGGGGTCAGGGCTGGGGTTGCCCCTGGCTCCAGCCCCAGCCACAGCAAATACTCAATGTTGCCAGCGGGACCCTTAATGGGGGAATAGGTGAGGCCGCGATCGCACCAGCCCAATGCCTGGGCCTGGGCCAGGACCTGGGCGATCGCCTGGGCCTGATCTTTGGGATCCCGCACCACCCCCTTTTTGCCCACCTTGTCTCGCCCCACCTCAAATTGGGGCTTGACCAGCAAAACCGCTTCCCGAGGGGGGATGAGCAACTGCCACAGGGCTGGCAACACCTTACCCAGGGCAATAAATGACAGATCCATCACCCCAAAATCAGGGCGCGGGTCGGTGGGGGTATATAGGTCCTCGGGGGTGAGGTGACGGAAATTGGTCCGCTCCCGCAGCACCAAGCGATCGTCCTGGCGCAGTTTCCACGCTACCTGGCCATAGCCCACATCAATGCCATAGACCCGGCTGGCCCCCCGTTGC
Organism: Cyanobacteriota bacterium; assembly: GCA_027619675.1. Classification (GTDB taxonomy): domain Bacteria; phylum Cyanobacteriota; class Cyanobacteriia; order Phormidesmidales; family Phormidesmidaceae; genus PCC-6406. The sequence continues at coordinate 4,165 of JAQCHG010000201.1, read as the reverse complement.
AGCAGGCAGTCGGTAAATCCCCCTGTGGAAATGCCCCCATCCAGGCAAATGCGATCTTGAACGGGAATGGCAAAGGTTTCCAGGGCTTGGACCAGTTTCTCGCCCCCCCGTGATACGTAGGGGGCCTGGTGTTTTACCTGGAGAGCGGCATCCGCCGCGATCGCCGTTCCCGGCTTATCCACCACCTGGTGATTCACCTGCACCGCCCCCGCCCGAATCAAACGCTGGGCCTGCTGGCGAGTATCACATAAGCCCTGGGCCACAAGGGCCGCATCTAACCGTTGCTTTGCCAACGCCTTTGCTATTGATAACGACTGTCTTCCATTAAAAAATGGGCTGGCCCTCAGGACCAGCCCACTCAATCTGGGAACGCTTTTGGGAACGGTTTACTGAAGCACCAGCTTCACATTAGCGTTCTGCAGACCGGGCCGCTTCACCTCCGCCAGGGTCTTGTTGACCGCGTACTTTTGGTTAATGGAGTTGATCAACTCAGTCTGATTGTGCTTTTTGGCAACTCCCCAGAGGTCAGCGATGAGATCAAAGCTGCCATCGCTGTTGCGAGACCAGCCCAGATCATATTCACCTTCCAGGACAGCAACGATGTCGGCACGAACGCGCTGGCCGTTATAGCCGCGAACATCGGCTTCGGTCTTGACGGAGATGCCCAGATCCCGCAGGGATTGGGTGAGAACTTCAGCGTCGGTCACTTTCGTGCGCAGGGTGCTGAAATGAGACATGGATGTTTCCTCCTGAAGAGAACTTGAGAGAGACAACGAGGTTGAGATAACACTGACAACTGGAGAGCAATTCCGTTGTCGTTACGTAGCTGCTAGCACGGGGGCTAGCCCCTTCCCCTGAAACCCCAGGGGAAAAGCCTGTTAAAACTCCATGCGCTGATATTCAGCGACGGAGGCGGCGGCGGGACGCGCCCGCTGTCTGGCCCAGTCGCGCAGGGCCGTGACCTGTTCATTCATGGTCTTCGACAGGGGCAACGTGGCCCGAATTGCCGCAATAATATCGAGTTGGGTGAACTCCCGCCCTTGGGCAAAGGCTTCATACATGGCTGAAATTAAGCCCTGCTCAATTTCAGCTCCCGAGAACCCTTCGCAAACTTTTGTAAGCTGGTCCAAGTCAAAGCGGGAAATGTCACGCCGCCGCTTTTGCAGATGGATTTGGAAAATTTCCTTGCGTTCCTCTTCGTTGGGTAAATCCACAAAGAAGATTTCGTCAAAGCGGCCTTTTCTGAGAAACTCGCTGGGCAGGCGCTCCACCCGGTTGGCGGTGGCCATCACAAAGACTGGGGAGGTTTTTTCCTGCATCCAGGTGAGAAAGGTGCCAAAGATGCGGCTAGAGGTCCCCCCGTCAGAATCGGAGGATCCGGTGCTGCCGGCAAAGGCTTTATCAATTTCGTCAATGAACAGAATGGCGGGGGAAATGGACTCGGCGGTGCGGAGGGCGTTGCGCAGGTTAGCCTCCGATCGCCCCACCGTAGAGCCGTCATAGACCCGGCCCAAGTCTAACCGCAGCAGGGGCAACCCCCACAGGCGAGAGGTGGTCTTGGCAATCAGAGACTTGCCGCAACCGGGCACCCCTAGGATCAACATGCCCTTAGGCTGGGGCAGGCCATATTCCCGTGCCCGTTCAGTAAAGGCATTGGAGCGCTGGGTAAGCCAGTGCTTCAGTTCCTCTAAGCCCCCTACGGAGTTGATGGTTTCATCGACCTCCATGAACTCCAGAATGCCGTTGCGGCGGATAAGCTGCTTCTTCTCTGAAAGCACAATATCCACTTCGGCATCGGTGAGCTGTCCGGTGACGACCCGTGCTTTGCGGTAAACCTTCTCGGCCTCATCCCGCGTCAAGCCCAGAGCTGCTTTTAAAAGCTTCTCCCGCGTCTCGGTGGTGATGGTGGCGCTCTTGGCTTGGGTCAACTCTTGGGTCAGAACCTGATTTAGCTCTCCCATGGTGGGTAGCTGGAAGTCCAACACCACCACCTCTTTTTCCAGCTCCACCGGAATCTCCTGCACCGGGGACATCAATACAATGGTCTTTTGGGTGTCGCGGAAACTGGAGATGGCATCCCGCAGGCAGCGGGTTACGGCGGGGGAATCGCGGAAGGGGTGGAGGTCTTTAAAGATAAAAATGCCGGGTTCCCGCTGGCGCATCACCCACTCGATGGCGGCTTCTGGCGAGACGGTGCTGTTGTGCTGGGTTACATTGCGGGGCTGACCGTACTCCACGATGCCGTGGGTCATGGTCCAAGAAAACAGACGACGCTGGGGGCGAAGGCGTTGGGCCACAGCGGCAACGGTCTGTTCGGCTCGCTCCTCCTCAAAGGTGACCAAATAGATCAGGGGATATTGAGCCTGTATGAGTACATTGAGATCTTCTCTCACAATCGTCGCTCCCGCTGTGACTGTTGGCCCGTGAACCCGTCCCGTGGGGACCTAAATTCACCCGAACTAGCTGCGATCGCTGGCTGATGCTTCCTTAGGGGAAACCCAGACCACTGCCGCTAGCACCTCCTAACAAACCACTAACTCCCCCTCGTCTGGTTGCTGATTGCCCGGCACCATGCCCTGCATATCCACAGCTAGCTCCCCATGATCGCTGGGGGCAATGGCGTCTTTGATGGAAACGAGATCCCCTTCCCGAATTACCAGGGATTCGGCACAGGCGGGGCAACCATACGCGCGATGGGTGTTGCTGTAGCCTTCGCTGATTTCGTTCACAACATCCGCATGGCTCATATAAAACTCAATGGCCCGTTCCGCAATGGTAGACATTGGCTCACCGTCAACCGCAGCCCGAATCTTCAACTGACGATGGAGGGCAGGGGGCAGATAGAAGGTAACTTTGGTGGCCTTTTGCTGGTCTTGCATATCAAGTTTCAAGTCTATGGACCCGGGTATGGGGATAACCGTAACGACTTCTTCGGGAGGCTGTCAAGGCGGTAAAGCGGCATGACAGCATTTTATTTACATTGCTTAACAATTTGAGGGCCTTGGCGCTGAGAATTTACCCCAATCATGGCCCCTAACATCAGCCCCTCTGCTGACCATAGCGACCTTTTGGCCGCCCTTTAACTGGGAGTTAACGTTCTGCAACGGATGTCACGAAGCTTCACGGTCGGCTCGGTATAGTGGGTGGCTAAAGGGCTGCCCCAGGGGTTCACCCTGGCGGTTAACGGCAGCGGGGATGTGGCGGTTGGAACGGCCACCCTGTTGAGGCAGGTTAAGCAGCAACTAAGCAGCAACGGTGTTTACTCCGGTTGCTGGCCGCCAACTCCCAACAGGGTTGGCGATCGCACCCGTTAGGTAAAGCTTTGGGTAAATGGCAGGGAAACAGGTCATGGCTGAGGTGAAGGTAGCCCATCTGGTGGCAAGTGGTCAGGCATTGACGGCCCTGCGTCACCTGTCGGACCCTGCCCTACAAACCCAGTTGGGGATGGGTCAGGTGTGGCATCTGCGGGGCCAGGCCTATGGTGAGTTGGGCCAGTACCGTGAGGCTCTAGCGGCTTGGGCCTGTACCGTTGAGCACTTAGGGGAAACAGCGGAACGCCATGTGCAGCAGGCGGTGTGCTGGCTGCACCTCGATCAGCCTATGAAGGCACTGCGCCATTGCGATCTCGCCCTGCAATTAGACCCCCACCACGATCGTGCCGCCCTGTTCCGGGGAGTGGCCCTGCAACGACTCGGGCGTTACGATGCCGCCTATGGGGCTTACCACCAGGCTTTAGGGGCCGCCCCTTGCCGTCGGGTTCCTGCGCCGCTCCGGGCGGTGTTGGCTCAATACCGTGGCAAGACTGAGGGCCTCGTCCACAGGATGATGGCCCGGAACCCCAAACTCAAGGCTTGGCTCAAACGCCAAGGGCGAAAACTACTCCAGGGGTCCGGTAGGGCTGTACTACACTAACCCCTGTAACCGGACACCTCCCTAGAATCCATCGGGGTGGAGAGGGGATCTGCTGCCATGGCCACATCTGCAACGACGGCATTTCCATCATTGGAAGCTGCTCTCAAGCATTTTTTTGGATACGACCAGTTTCGACTACACCAGCGCCAAGCCATTGAGGCAGTTTTGGCTCAGCAGGATGCCCTGGTGGTGATGCCTACGGGTGGGGGCAAATCCCTGTGCTATCAACTCCCTGCTCTGCTGAAACTGGGGG
>JAQCHG010000200.1 GCA_027619675.1 Cyanobacteriota bacterium | reverse complement strand
CAGCCGCATCTGGAGCCTCCTCCATGGTCAAGTTGAGGAAGACATCCTCCAAGCTGGCGCGCTGTCGCCGCAATTCCCCCAAGCCAAAGCCCGCCTGAATCAGGGAGGCGGCGATCGCCTCACCGGGATCCGTGTTGGCGGTGGCTACAAGGCGAAAACGATGGCGATCGCGGGTGTCCTGCTCGGGGGAAAGGGCTTCCACCTTGGCGATCCCCGGCAAGTGGGTCAAATGCTGCTGGAGGGCGGCGCTGTCCCCCCGCGCTTCGACCTCGTAACTGAGTTCACCGCTCAGGCGGGTCATCAAAGCTTCCGGGCTGTCGGTGGCCACAATTTGACCCTGGTTGATGATGGCCACCCGGTTACAGGTGACGCTCACCTCCGGCAGGATGTGGGTGGATAGGATGATGGTGTGATTCCCCGCTAGGCCGCGAATCAGCCCCCGCACCTCACTGTTTTGACGGGGATCCAAACCCGAGGTGGGTTCATCCAAAATAATTACGGGGGGATCATGGACGATCGCCTGGGCAATGCCCACCCGCTGACGGTAGCCCTTCGACAGCTTGCGGATGATCACATCCCCCTTGTCCTCCAAACCACAGCGGTTGATGGCAATGGCGATGCGCTGGGGGCGATCGCCCGCCGCCACCCCCTTAATGCGGGCCACAAAGTCCAGATAGCCCCGTACCGTCATGTCTAGGTACAGGGGCGGGCTTTCCGGCAGGTAACCAATACTTTGGCGCACCGCCATGGAGTCGGTGTGGACATCGTGGTGGGCGATGCGGGCGGTGCCGCTGGTGGCGGGCAAATACCCCGCCAGGATCCGCATGGTGGTGGTTTTACCCGCCCCATTCGGCCCCAAAAAGCCCAGGATTTCCCCCGGCTCCACCGAAAAGGTCACATCTCGGATCGCGGTGGTGGATCCGTAGGCTTTGTGCAGGTGGTCAACTTCAATCATGGGTGCTGGCCTGTGGCTTGCCCTTGCGATTATGCCTTGTCCCTCTGACCTTTTGAGAAGGGGGTGGCGCGGCTGACCCCATAAGCATTGATAATGGAAGCCGCTGATCCCCGATTGTTTAACGATTTCAACCCCATGGTGGACCCTTCTTCCCCAATGCCCCCCGACGGTACGGAGACATCCCAGGCCGAGCCCGCCCCCGCAACACCGGATCAGAGCCCAGGGGCGGAGACGACGATGGCGGCGACCCCAGACGCGGACGCCCCAGACGATAAGGCTCAACTGCCCACGGGACCTGGCTTTGCCCTCACCTTCCTGTACTACTTTTCCGGTTCTGCCCTGGTGGCCACCTTCCTGGCGGTGAAATCCTTAGGCTATGGCTTAAATACGGGCCTGCCGGGGCAACTGGCCCTGATTGTGGGGGCGGTGGGGGGCTTTGTGGGGGGCTTTTTTAACCACACCATGACCTTGACGGTGCCCTTCAAGAGCCGCAAGCAGTTTCTCAAAACCCTGGTGCAAGACACCCTAGAACCCATGGGGTATGAACTGGCGGAGGAAGTGGACGATATTCGGGTCTATCGCCGCTCTCCCCTGCGGCAAATTTTTTCCGGCAAAATCTATGTGGAGGTGCAGCGCGATCGCGCCATTTTGGCCAGCCGCGCCCTCCATATCCGCGCCCTGCGCAAAAAGCTGTTGGGATAACCCTCCGTGCCATGGCGAAGAAACAAAAGTTTCCCCACCTGTTGGGATCCAAATGGACCGCCCAGGAAAAGACCTTAGGCTGGCGGCACTTTCGCGTGATCAACCGTAAGAACCAGGGGGCCATGGTGTTTGCGGAACTGGTGGCCGCCTGCGACCCAGAGGTTCGGCTGTGGATCAATGCCAAAACCCTCAAGAACCACCGCCTATGGCAGGCGGGCTGGCAGTCTTTGCAAGAACAGGCCAGCCGCCCCTAATGACTTGAACATCGCCATTCGTGGACTGAGCTTCCCACCTGGGTTTGCAGTCCCCTGAGGGGATTTTTCGGCATGAATACACCGCCGTAGATTAGCGTCGAGGGACAAGACCCAACAGTCTGAGCAGGTAATCAGGACTTACGCACTGAGAACGGTTTCAGCCGATGGCAAGATCCCCCCGGCTGTCGCCATCCCCCTGATCAAGGGGGGCAGGGGGGATCCTAACGCTATCGGTAGCACCAGCAAGGGTGACTGCGTAAGTCCTGGTAATTTCGTGCTCAGAGATGGCCTTAGCCTGACAGTAGGACAATAAAGCCCGTGGGTTTCATGCTTCAACCCACGCTACGGGAACCCTTGCGTGACGATGGAGCGTAGCGTGGTAGAGCAGAGCGAAACCCACGGGTAGGGTGGTTTGAACGTATCCGTAATGGCCATAAACATGGAAAACGGCCCACTAGCGAGGTATGGCTATCGGGATCTCTTGACGGTGAGCCCAGGTGGAGGTTTGTTGATCGGCCCAGTTCAGCACTCGGTTCCAGGCCCACCAGGGGTCAGGATCCGCCGCGATCGCCTGTCCCCGTGCTCCGCTGATGTACCCCACATGGCCCCCCCGCTGGGTCAGCACCAGATCAATGGCCCTATTGCTGGCACAGGCCCGCTGCAAATCTGCCACTAAGGTAGGGTCAAACAGGGGATCATCCTGGGCATAGAGAATCAACGTCGGTTTGGCCAACTGGGGCAAGAGAGGCAGCGGGCTGCTGGCGGCATAGTAGTCGGTCACCGTCGCAAACCCCAGGCGGGCAATCACCAACTCTTCATCAAAGGTCCAAATGCTGTGGGCGCGGGCGATCGCCGCTGGGTCCAGACTGCTGGGATGGGCCTGGTGAAGGAACTGGGCCAGTTCCTTGAGTTTGGCGGCGATCGCCCGCTCCAAGTGCCGTCCCAGGGGATGGTGAATGAGATATTGCAGCGATCTCGCGGCATCCAGACTGGGGCAAATCACCGCCCCACCGCCGATGTCCGTGGGATCAAGATCCGGCTGGGGCGTCATCCCCCCCATTTGGTGACTGGTGTGGACGCCCCACAGGGCCAACTGTCCCCCCAGGGAATAGCCGGTGAACCAAAAAGGGGCGGGGCAGCCCAATGTCTTGGCCTGGGCGGCAATGTGGACAAAATCAGGGCCTTCCCGCAGGCCGTCAGCGGTGAGGGTGGGGGACAGCAGCGCTGTCTGGCCATGGGCACGCCAGTCAAACAACACCACCCCATAGCCACGGGCGTAGGCCTTGCGGCCCAAAATCCGCAGGTACCACTGGTTGTCCAGATCCCCGGTGATGCCGTAGGTGCCCACAAAGGTGCCCTTGGCCCCCGGCGGCACCGCCACTAATCCATAGATGGGGACGCCCCCCTCCCCCTGAAAGATATGGCTGCGGTAGGGGGGCTCCGGGAACGGGGTCCACCGTTGCCACCAATGCTCAGCCACCTTAGCCATGTACAGGGTCATCAGTAGACCGTTGCGGAGATACCAAGGGGGCAGAAAGGGAGGCATGGGCAGCGGCAATGCACACAAACAACTCCCTCAGTGTGACACTTCTGACCCATTTCCTGGTCTTGGGGGGGATTTGCGGCTGGATGTCCTCCAGAACAGGAACACCAACGGACAGATGCCCAGAAATCCGTAGAAATACCCCGGTCACCGGGGGGCAGGGTGGTAGAGAGTGGGGGCGAATACGGTCAAGCTATGGGGTGACATCTGCCGCCATCCCAAGACTGAAAAGATTTACCAACAACCGGAAAGATCTGCCCTAGGGCTTAGCTATAACCGGGGGAACGTTGCCCATCAGGGAGAGGTACTTTCCCACCGTGGGCCTTACCTTCGGGGTGGGGATGGGAAATGGTTTGTATCCGTGGTTATTGGAAGGTTGATCCCATGCAGAAGTGTCTCTCCTTAGCGATCGCCCCCGCGATCGGCCTTGGGCTAATCACCCAAGTTGCCCTGGCCAATACGCCGACCCAAGGATCGGATCATTTGTTGCCATTAGAAGCCCGCAATCTCGGTACCGAGATTGACGCCAATCGCTTTGAAACGGTGTCGGCTCAGATTAACCAAGCCTTGGGCCATAAACCCAACCAGGAGAACGTCTTAGATACGGCGGATATGCCCTGGCTAGAGGGTTTCATCGGAGAGAATGGTGAGGCCAAACTGCCCTTGGGGCTGACCGTATTTAGCACCCTGGGGGATCCCTCCGTGGGCTTCGGTGGTAGCTTCTAAGCCCTAGGCGTACACTGGGGGCAACGGTCCCGTTCGCCATCGTGGGATTTCCCCGAGCCTGGGGGATATGCCCTCATCCGAGGGCTATGGTTCCCGGCTAAGGGTCGCCATCAATTCAATACTTTGCACCAATCCGACGCTTGCCCCCCCCGTCAGCGCCGGATTTGTCTTAGGGCGCGTCATCCACTAAGGGTGAACGTCGGGCTGGGTCAGCTTGGTCGCGTCTGTCCCTGGCAGCCAGCAGAGCGGTAACCGTTGTCCCACGCAGTAACCACTGCCTAGCCAGAGTAAGGGTTTGAATTGATGGCCACAGGGAAGACTCGCGATCGCGGCGTAGGCCCCCCGTCGGTAGGAGACGCCATGATGCACAAAAATCGCCGTCCTTCCCAGCGCATTGTGCTGCGGGATGGAGAATTTCCCGACATTGTTCGGTTAGGGGATCCCCATTCCCCCTGGCGGGATCCCTACCATTTGCTGTTGACCATGCCCTGGATGGCCTTTGTGGGGCTGCTGTTGGTGACCTATCTGGGGGTCAACAGCCTGTTTGCGATCGCCTATCTAGCGGGGGGAGACGCGATCGCCAATGCCGATCCCCACTCCTTTATCGACGCCCTCTTTTTCAGCGTGCAAACCATGGCCTCCATCGGCTATGGAGCCATGTATCCCCAGACGGACTACGCCAATTGGCTGGTGGTGATCGAAGCCTTTGCCGGGTTGCTGTTTGTGGCCA
>JAQCHG010000199.1 GCA_027619675.1 Cyanobacteriota bacterium | reverse complement strand
AGTTCAGATAAATGTGCTCCCCATCCCGGCGAATCAGTTGCCCTACCCACTGTTGCTTTTGTTTGTAGGGTTCCTGCAAATCCACCGCCACCATAAACCCCTTGAAGACCATGAAATCGCGATCGCTGCTCAACACCGGGGAAATGCCGGGACTAGAAATTTCTAGGACATAGGCATCGGGAATCAGGTCGGTATCCTCCAGAACCGCCTCTAGGGCTTGGCTCATGCGTTCACAATCATCGAGCCCTGTGTCTTCGTGGTGGCGATGGCGCACATCGACCCGTAATACAGGAGGAGATTGGTTGGTTTGAAAGACCGCCCCAACCACCTCAAGCCCTAGCTGATCAGCGACGGGAGCCGCTAGATCCAGCACCTTGGGAATTAGGGGATGGGCCATGGAAACTCCGAAAAATCCAAGAAAATCCAATAAAAAAAGTGGGGGTCGCCCACTTCCCTTGAATCTTAGAATCAGGGGGAGCAATGCTAGTGCAATGCCCTAACGAGCTAGTGTAGCGCATGTTTCCGCCGCAGATTAGCTTTTTTGCTGGGTGAGGTTGTAGAGGCGATAGTTGTCCGCCATCAGTTGCTCCACATCCTCCGCTTCGAGCTGCTTCACGTAATTGATCTTGACCTCCTCTAGCAGGGCCACCACCAGGGTTTCCATTTCCTCTAGGGTTTGATCTGCCTGGATTTGGGTGCGGGCCTCAGCGGTAAAGCGCTCCACGAGCTTTTGGGTGAGGGCCGCCCCCCGCTCATCCTCTAGGGCTCCGGTGATGGCTCCGTAGAGGGTTTGGGACACTTGCCCCACCACCTGCTGGGCCATCTGGTCGGGCACAGAACCGATGCCGGGGATGCGCCGAAAGGCCTGGTAACCGGGGGCGTCGTTAAAGGCGTTGGTAACGCTGTGGTGCAGGAGGGCATCCAGTTCTGGCTTGATCTGGGGCAGCACCTTGTAGAGCAGCAGGGAACTCACCTGTTGGGAGATCACCTGGATTTCGTCTACGCCGTTGAGGTCGATGTAGCGCCGTCCCGTCCCCGTACCCACCAGCCAGCGGCGGATGTTGCCTTCTTTGACCAGGTTTTGCACTTGGTCAATGATGCGCAGCACCACCACCTCCGTCAGTTCCACCGCAAAGGTGGTGAGAAACACCCGATTGATGCGGTTCCGCAGGGGCACCAGGTTGACGGTTTGGGACTGGTTGAGGCGAATGGTGACGGGGATCACCCGCAGCCACCGCCAAAAGGGGATGAAGAAGAACAGGTCATACCACCGCAGCAGGACGGCATCCAGCAGGGTGGTGTTGGGGTAGCGACGGCTGATGTAGAACGATCGCGCCAGCAGTTCTACGGCAAACAGGGCAATGAACCAGCTATCCAGCAGGAGCCAAAAGAAGTCGCTGGGGCCGCCATCTTCCCCAATGCCCCGGAAGTAGTTGGTGGCGATCAGGGGCTGGACTTCGTCGTTAAAGTAGGCGATTTCTCGGCTCCAGCCCCGTTGGGAGAGGTAGTCGGCGCTCCAAAATTCCCGGAAGGCTTGTTTGGCGGAATCTTCGCCGACGCGATCGCGCATCAGATTTTTGATCCGCTCTAGGGTGCCGGATTTTTCTGCAATCTCGAAGGGGTTTTCGTCGATGAGGATGTCGCTCTGTTCCTGTAGCTGGGCCAGCAGGGTTTCGGCCTGGATGGATTGCAGCCCGGTTTGGGCCACCTGCTCCTCTAACTTATCGACAGTTTCTAGATAGGCGCTGGTGGTGCGATCGGGTTCGATGCCCTTGAACACTTCGCCATACCAGATGGTGAACTCAGGGGCAAAGCGCAGGTACAGATCCCGAAAGCGAATGTAGCTGCTGTCAAACAGCACAATCACCAGGTTGACCAGGGCAATCAAGGCCATGATGCGCTCAAACCAGAGGGCAGTGACTTTGGCCGAACGACGGGGACGGGGACGGGACAGAGCAGCCATGGGGAGGGAGGGGAACGGGGGTTTCCATAAGCACCATGCCGTGTTCTGGGGCGCTTGTCACCTGTCTGCTGGGGGCTGTCAGCAATTCCAGTCAGAGTCCTGCTGAGGAAGGGGGTTCACCATGGCGGGCCGATAGGGGTCGGGCCAAGGGCTGTCCCCTGAGTTGGTTACCATAGGTTTATATTTCTTTACGTCTTGCAAAGGGAAGGGTGGGGGCATGGCGGTTGCGATCGCGACGGCGGCGGCATCAGGGCAGTTCTGGTCCTGGCGGGGCCATCGGGTTCATTACGTTCAGGTGGGGCGGCCCCAGGGCGATCGCCCGCCCTTGCTGCTAATCCATGGCTTTGGCGCGTCTACCGACCACTGGCGCAAAAACCTGGCCGGACTCCAGGGGGACTTCCAAGTCTGGGCGCTGGATTTGCTGGGCTTTGGGCGATCGGCCAAGCCCGACCTCACCTACAGCGGTCAACTGTGGCGGGATCAAATTCATGGCTTCATCGAGACCCACATTCAGCGTCCGGTGGTGCTGGTGGGCAATTCTCTGGGGGGCTACGCCAGCCTGTGCGTGGCGGCGGATCACCCCGCAGCGGTGGCGGGGGTGATTTTGCTCAACAGCGCGGGACCGTTCACCCCAGAAGCCAACAGCGCGACCCCGACGACTCCCCTCTGGCGCACGGCAATCGCCCAGGCGGTGCAAACCTTCATGCTGCAACCCGTCCCCAGTTGGTTGCTGTTTCAATACGTGCGGCAGCGGCGCACCATTCGCAAAACCCTGAAGCAGGTGTATGTGGACCACAGCGCCATCACCGATCAGTTGATCGACGACATTCGCCGTCCGGCTGAAGATCCGGGGGCGGCCCAGGTGTTTGCCGCTGTGTTCAAGTCCCCTCGGGGGGAAACCGTGGATGCCCTGCTCCAGCGGATGGCGGTGCCCCTCTACCTGATCTGGGGGGAGGGGGATCCTTGGATGAACGCCCGCCAGCGCAGTGCCCAGTTTCGCCGCCACTATGACCGGGTGCAGGAAGCGTTTCTCCAGGCGGGCCACTGTCCCCACGACGAGGTGCCCCACCAGGTGAACCCCTTAATTCGGGATTGGGTCCTGTCCCTGTGATCGGCCCCTTACTGATCGGTCCCCCTGACCAGTCTGTACCGTCGGTTGCTAAAGAATTGCTGATGGAGCCGGGGCGATCGCGACAAACCCCTTAAGCTGTAGGCGCGTCATACCCCCGTTGGGGTGTCCCTCAGGGCGGCCATGCATAATTGCCGAAATCCTGGGTATCCAACGGCTCAGCCCCTCGCGAGATCACTGGAGCGATCGCGGCCAGGGCTTCCCCACCAGGCTGGCATCGGTCATGAATGACGCGCCCTAGCTATGGTTGGCCAGGGTTCTAGCCCCAACATCCCCGACCCAGCGGTTGCCGAGATTCCCCAAATGGGTGTAACACAGAGGCAACTTTGCCCATCCCTAGGACATTTGCCTGTGGTTCATTCCCCCAAGATTGTCCATCTCAACATTCTGGACACCGACTACGCCAAGATAGCTGCGGGAGAGGTGATTCCCGAAGAGCGTCGTCAGCGTCTGGCCTGGGGCGAATCTGTGTTTAAACGGCTGAGCCAACAAATTGCCCGCTATCGCTACGATGACCTCGATTGCCAAGGCCGCGACGATCTGCTGTGCAGCATTGCCATGACCGCAGAACTCTTTACCCTGGCGGATCTGGAAGACATTAACGATCGCCTGCGCCACACGGGCACCTTTTACCTCACCCCCGGCGAACGGCAGCAAATTGTGAATTGGCTGCGGGATGAACTGGCGATCGACCTCATGGTCAACCCCGACCTTTAAGGATAGTCTCCCGATCACCCCAGGGGAATCGTTCCCGGTCGGATACCGATCTCGGTTAGGACTTACGCACAATGCTGCCGAATCCCCAGCGTTCCGTTGAGGCAAGGGGCTTAAGCCCCTTATCCCTGGGTGTGACTGCGTAAATTCTGTCGGTATCCGACCGAGTTTCTTGGACGGAAGTCCCCGTCCCCCTTGGCTCCCCTACGCCTCCGCTCCCCTGCCCTAGGAAAAGGCTGGCGAATTTACACCGCGATGGACTAGGGATGTAGGCGTAGCCATGACCTAAGCGAGAGAATCGCCGATCAGCGCTCCTCTACTTCAGGGGCACTCTCGTCCACGGTTTCGAGACCGGAGGACAGGATCGGCCTATCGGTCAGGTCATTCAGGTCTACGGCGGCTAAGAGGGCAGCCCAGGTTTCTCCATCATCGCTGGGGGCGGTGGGGACAGCGGCAGCGAGGGCATCGTGCCACAGGCCCGCTTCGGCATAGAGTTCTGGCAGGGCCGCCGCTGGGGCCGTGGTCAAGGCGGTGGCCAACGCTGCCGGGGGGGCCACTCGGGCCACCGTGCCCTCCACCACAATGCTGGCGCTGGGGTCTTCTTGATCGCACACCACCGAGAAATACCAGAAGTAGCTTTCCTCTTCTGTGAGGGCTTTTTGCAGGCCGTTGTCCGGCAGGCTAACGCTGACGATGCCGGGCTCTCCCTGGATGGCGAAGGTGCCTTCGTAGACCACATCCAGGGTGGCTTCGTTGTAAATCACAAACTGAGCCACCTCAGCGGTGGTGTCAGGTAGGTAAAAGAAAAAGGTGGGATAGGCGGCGGCGGTGAGGCCGTAATTGGTGGTGGGCATCAGAGCCACGATGGATTCCCCTTCAGGGAGGCAGCTTTCGCTGCGGGTGGAGCCCGATTGGCGATTTCCAGGGGCACTCAGGCCCGGTAGGTTGAGCTGGACCTGACGGCGGGATTGGGCGATCGCAGCGCCAGCATCCAGTCCCCATGTCCCCACGAGACACAGGAGGGCACCACTGGCGGATAGCAGCAGGGGCAAGGATCGACGGACATGTATGGGGGTATCCATTGGCTTCATGACGACTGATGGGGGCAACACTATAGACTCAGAGGGAACTCAGGATGGGTATTGCTCTCAGG
>JAQCHG010000198.1 GCA_027619675.1 Cyanobacteriota bacterium | reverse complement strand
TCACCGTTGTGGAGCATGATTTTCATAGAAATTGGGAGAGAGGTTGGGGGATTTTGGATTGCGGATTTTGGATTGCGGATTCTTTGAGGGGGAAAGGGGGGAGAAGGCGTTTTGAATTTTGAATTCTGTTCGCGTGGGCGCAGCCGCTCCGAAGGGGCTAGCGTCTCCAGGGGAGAAATTCTGACTCCTGGCTCCTAACTCCTAGCTCCTAACTCCTAACTCCCATCACCGCCGCACCACGACCTTGCAGCCAATTGGCTTCGTCATTGTTAAAGGGGGAAATGGCACGCAACTTGGCGACAATACCGGGCATCACCCCCAGCACATGCTGGATTTCATCCTCGGTGGTGAACCGAGAGAGGCTAAAGCGAATAGAACCGTGGAGGATGGTGTACGGCAAACCCATCGCCGTCAGCACATGGGAGGGGTCGAGGGAGCCGGAGGTGCAGGCAGACCCCGAGGAGGCGCAGATGCCTTGCTGGTTGAGCATGAACAAAATGGCTTCCCCCTCGATGTACTTGAAGCCGATGTTGGTGGTGTTGGGGAGGCGATGGGTACCGCCGCCGTTCACCGCACAGTCGGGGATCAAGGCCAACAATTGCTGTTCGAGGGTATCCCGCAGCCAAGCCTCACGGTCTACATTCAACAGGTGTTCGCGGGCCAGGTCGGCGGCTTGGCCCAGGGCCACAATTCCCGGCACGTTCTGGGTTCCGGCGCGGCGACCCCGCTCTTGGTGTCCCCCCAGCAGAAAGGGGCGGAACCGGAAGCCACGCCGCACATAGAGGGCACCGATACCCTTGGGGGCATGGAGTTTGTGGCCCGAGAGGGTGAGCAAATCAATGGGGCTGTGGCTCAGGTCGATGGGCACTTTGCCCACCGCCTGGACGGCATCCACGTGGAAGGTGGCTCCGCAAGCTTGGGCGATCGCCCCAATTTGCGCCACCGGGAAAATCACCCCGGTTTCGTTATTGGCGTACATGGTGGTGACCAGAGCGGTGCCCCCGGTGACGGCAGCGGCTAACTCCGCCAGGTCCAGTTGGCCCTGGCCATCCACCGACAGGTAGGTGACGGTGTAGCCTTTTTTCTCTAGGTGCTTGCACACATTGAGAATGGCCGGATGCTCCACCGCCGTGGTGACAATGTGGCGCTTGTCTGGTTGGGCGGCGAGGGCCGCGTGGATGGCAGTGTTATTGCCCTCACTGCCGCAACTGTTGAAGATGATTTCCGTCTCCTCAGCCCCCAGCAGGGTGGCCACCTGGGCTCTGGCGTTTTGCACCGCCGCCCCCACCTGCCCGCCAAAACTGTGCATTGAGGAAGGATTGCCGTACAGATCACTCAAGTAGGGCAGCATCGCCGCCAGCACAACCGGGTCAACCCGAGTGGTGGCGTTGTTATCTAGGTAAGTGACCATGGCATCTTCTCCAACAGCAGGAAACGGGCAAGTTTAGGAGTCAAAGGGCCGTTGTTGGCCGGGGGCGGGGCTCAGGGCGGTGCACCCAGTAGACCCTGGACAGGGGGTGCTGGACGGTTCAACCCGAAGGGGGTTAAGCAGACAGCACGTACTCGTCATAGAAATGGCGGGCAACGGTTTCAATCACGTCGTAGGCTTCAATCACCGCTAGGCCAGCCTTTTCCAGCGCCTGGTGGGGGCAGGGGCCGACCTTGGCCGCCAGCACCGCTTTGCAGTCAGCAATGGTGCCGATAATCCCGGCCAGGGTGGCCTCTTCGCCGTAGCCCCCTTGGCAGTAGTCCGCCACCTTGCGGTGGCCAATGAACTTGGCCTCGGTGGCATCCACCTCGTAGATCATGAATTCCTTAGCATGGCCAAAGTGCTGGTTCACCAAGCCGCCGCCCTTGGTGGCCACCGCCACCAACACCTTGGGGGCGTCGGGTTTGGGGGCTTGGCGACGGGCCACGGAGGCTTGTTTCTTCGCCGCGATCGCCGCCTTGGCCTGCTCAATGCTGATGTGGACCGCCTGGCGGGTTTCCAGGCTGTAGTCCGCCGACATCTCCATAAACTTGGCCTTGGTGAACTCTTGGCTGCGGTCTTCGCCCAACAGCCCCACCGCATCGGCCCGACACTGGCGGCAATGGCGCATCAGCTTCATGTTGCCAGAGCAGTTATCCTGCACCGTCTTCAACTCCTTGGGGGTCGGCCCCCGTTGACCATTAAGGCCAAAGTAGGTGCCATGCTCGGGAGCCGAGATCAGAGGCATGATGTTATGGAGAAACGCGCCGCGATCGCGAATGGCCTGATTCACCTCGGGCAGGTGTTCGTCATTAATACCGGGAATCAGCACCGAATTGACCTTGCAGAGGATATCCGCCGCCCGCAGAGCCTCCAGCCCCTCCATCTGCCGCTCATGGAGAATGCGGACCCCATCAATGCCGCGATAGCGCTTGCGGCGATAGTGGACCCAGGGATAAATCTTCTCCCCAATGGCGGGGTCCACCATGTTGATGGTGATGGTGACGTGATCCACATTCAGTTGCTTAATGCGCTCCACATAGTCGGGCAACATCAGACCATTGGTGGATAGACACAACTTAATATCAGGAGCTTTGTCTGCAATCAGCTCAAAGGTGCGGAAGGTCTTTTCCGGGTTGGCCAAAGGATCCCCCGGTCCCGCAATGCCCAGCACCGTCATTTGGGGAATCTTACCCGCCACCACCAACACCTTGTGGGCCGCCTCTTCTGGCGTTAACAACTCACTGACCACGCCGGGGCGGCTTTCATTGGCGCAGTCGTACTTGCGGTTGCAAAAGTTGCACTGGATGTTGCAGGCCGGGGCCACCGCCACATGCATACGGGCATAGTGGTGGTGGGCCTCTTCGCTGTAGCAGGGGTGCTTGTCAATGCGGGCCTGCATAGCGGGGCTCAAAGCCGGGGCGGTGTCGGTTTTAGACGTACACCCACACCCACCGCCAGACCGTTGGATCTGGGTTTTGGTTTTGGTCAAGGTGATATCCAGAGCGGGCATGGCCGCAGGTGCGGCAGCAAGATCAGTGGATGGGGGTGGCGTCATGGCTTCTAGGCGGTTCAGGGAGGAGTAGGGGAGGGGTCGCCAAGCACCCTCACGTGATAAGCAAACCGCAACTTCCAGAGCGTATAGAGGGGGGCTCGCGCTAACCCCAAAACTGGGGTGGGGCGATCGCCCAATCGGGTGAATACACCTGAAATCGCGGGGGCTGAAGAGGGTTTATCGGTAAATCAGCTCAACCAGATATCTGGGGAATTGAATGCTCAACCTGAGCCAAGGTAGACACTGGCGATGCCTGATTTCACCCAATGCAACTCTCGTCGGTGGGTTGCTTGGCGTTGACAGGGTTATAGCAATGGCCTTAACCCTGGCTTTAGGCGCTGGGGTCATCGGAATTGATTGAATACATTAGCGCTGTACTCAGCGGCTCAAAGCCTTGCATTGTCTGGGCAGAAATTTTTTATAGGATCGAGGGGCGAGTATTTTCCGCCCCTGGCATAGGTATTTTCTAGGCCATGAGCGATCCTTTCTGTACTCAGGCCAATCCATTTACAGACAAGGGATTGGCACTCAATACGAGGATTTTTAAGTAGCCCTGAATCGGTACTCAAAAACCAGCTTTTAGGCATTTTCGATACAAAAATATTGCCCTTGATAATCGGGCGAAAAATCCTTTTGTATCCAATTTATCAATTCGCGATCGCGATGGGTCTTGAAAGGCACATTTTTGTATTAAGCAATGTAATACCCATGGTGCCTATAGCCAGATTGGGGGAGGGCATCCCAGTTTCAAGGCGGGAAACCCAGTTCTCCTCCCTGGCAAGGGGAAGTTAGAAGGGGTCTACAGCGCTTGTGGCAAAAAAGGACACAGCCAACGCCTTGCGTCTCCCGAAGGGAGAAAGCCAAAACCCAACCAGTATGTGCCCTAGCCCCGCTGGGGCGGCCAAGCCAACGACTCCGTTGCTCCCTAGGGGAGCCGCTAACGCGAACAGGGGACGGTTACCCCCTAGGGATTGCGACCAACTTGTTAAGGATTGGTGAATAAACCCAGAAATGTTTTGCATTCATTGCTACAGTTTCTGAGGTTTGACACGTTGAAGAGACTGGTCTTCCCGTACCTATGAGTACATAGGGTCCGGTTTTTCCTATCCCCCAAAGATTGCCCAGGGCATCTATATATATAGGAATTCGTCTGAGTACAGAAGTCATGGCCCTAGGGTTAAAAACACATGTCCCTAGGTCTTAAAATACTCGTCCCTCCCCCCTAAATAAATTTCAAAAGCTAGATATATCGACCGTTGAGCGGTTGAGTACAGATCTAATGATTTTAGTAAGTCTGGATGCCGCCCAAACCCAAGGGGCGGTAAATCGTGGTTGCTATAAGCAGAAAAACGCAGCCCCTCCAGAGCCATGTCCTTCTCTGTCCCTAGCCTGCCCCCTAATTCCCCCTTATCCCCCAGTTCTCATCAGGGCGCAGCCTTGTGGGCAGACATTGCCATCATTTTTGAGCGGGACCCCGCTGCTCGCCACTGGCTAGAAGTGCTGTGCTGCTATCCCGGTCTCCACGCGATCGCGGCCCACCGTTGCGCCCACTGGCTGCACAATCGCCGCGTCCCCTTCCTGCCTCGGCTAATGGCCACCTTCACCCGGTTCTTCACCGGCATCGATATTCACCCCGGTGCCCAACTGGGTCGAGGGGTCTTTATCGACCACGGCACTGGGGTGGTGATTGGTGAAACCGCGATCGTGGGGGACTATACCTTGATTTATCAGGGGGTAACCCTGGGGGGTACGGGCAAGGAAATCGGCAAGCGCCATCCCACCGTGGGTAACCATGTGGTGATTGGGGCGGGGGCCAAGGTGCTCGGCAACATTACCCTTGGCGACTATGCCCGTATTGGGGCCGGGGCTGTGGTGCTGCGGGCGGTGCCCGCCCACTGTACAGCGGTGGGGGTCCCTAGCCGCAATGTCTGCAAATGCAGCACCGCCACGACCCCCCTTGCCCATGATCAGTTGCCGGATGTGGAAGCCAAAACCCTGCGGCAACT
>JAQCHG010000197.1 GCA_027619675.1 Cyanobacteriota bacterium | reverse complement strand
GGAATTTATCCATGCTGCAACGGGCGCTGAAGCGGGTGATCCCTGGGGAAACCCTGGATGCCTGTTTGGCTAAATTTGAGGGCCACTACCAGCGCCACTATGAAACCCGGATGCTGGCTAAGTTGGGCTTTGACTCGTTGCCGGAGGCGCTGGGGGCTGACATCGTGGCCGCCACCCTGGACCTCCTAGAGTCCGTCCAAGTGGGTTACCACACCTTCTTTTTAGAGTTGGCTCGGCAGTTTTCTCCCCAGTGGCGATCGCAGCCAGATCAGATGTTTAACACCACCCTCCAGGCGTCTGACGCCGCCGCCCAAGGGGCGTTGAAAGCTTGGCGGCAGCAATATCACCATTGCTTGCAGGCCCTACCGGAAACCGCGATGGCGGCGGTGGGCGATCGCCTGCGGGCCACCAACCCCGAGACGGTGCTGCTACGTCCTGAAATTGAGGCGATTTGGGAGCCCATCACCGTAGAGGATGACTGGCAGCCCTTCTATGATCTGCTGAAGCGAGTGCAGCAGCCCTTTTTGGCCTGACACGGCTGGGGATGCCCCTTACCCAACGGCCAGCAGCGCGTCGTAGAGGTGGTGGGCCAAGGCCAGTTTGGAGCCGAGGGGAAGGGGGATGGGGGGGCGATCTCCGATTAAAATCGCCCCCTGGTTCAGGTCGCTGCCGAAGCCCCCTTGGGGCTGATCAACGGGGTTGGCGACGATGGCGTCCAGCCCCTTACGGTGGAGTTTGGCGCGGGCGGGGGGCAGGATGTCCCCCACTTGGGCGGCAAATCCGATCAGTTTTTGCCGGGGGGTTTTGCGTTGGGACAACTGGGCGGCAATGTCCGTCACCGCCGCTAGGGGCAATGCTGGGGGGAGGTGCGCTTTGGGGCGCTTGCCGGGGAAAAAGTCGCGGGGTTTAAAGTCGGCGATCGCCGCCGCCATCACCACCCAATCCGCCTGGGGCAACTGGGCCAAGAGGGCCGTTTCCATCTCAGCGGCACTGACCACCCCCTGGGTTTGCACCTGATCCAGGGGGTCTAAATCCGCTGGGGCCATGGGGCCGTGGATCAGGGTGACTTTCGCACCCCGGTAACGGGCCGCCAAGGCCAAGGCCACCCCCATCTTGCCCGTGGCAGGATTGCCCAAAAAGCGGACGCTATCCCAATGCTCACGGGTGCTGCCGCCGCTGATCAAAACCTGCTTACCCGCCAGATCCCGTTGGCCACCCGTGATCAGCAGATTGTCAATGGCGGCCAGCAGCGCTGCGGGTTCTGCCATGCGGCCCGTGCCGACGCGATCGCAGGCCAACCGCCCCGCCCCCGGCCCGACGGTGTGGATGCGGGGCAGTTGGCACAGTTGCCGCCAGTTGCTCTGTACGGGCGGCTGTTCCCACATGTCGGTGTTCATGGCGGGGGCCACCAGCAAGGGGCAGGTGGAGGCCAGCACCGTATTGGTGAGCAAATTGTCCGCCAGACCATGGACCAGCTTGCCCAGGGTGTTGGCGGTCAGGGGGGCCAGCACCATCAGGTCGGCCCATTCCCCCAGCTCAATGTGGAGGGGACGTCCCCGCTGGGGTTGCCAAAAGTCTTGGTCGGTATAGGCGGGCTGGCGACAGAGGGTAGCCAAGGTGAGGGGGGGGATGAAGGCTTCGGCGGCGCGGGTGAGCAGCGATCGCACGGATTGCCCCTGCTGGGCCAGGGTGGAGGCCACGGTGCAGAGTTTGTAGGCGGCAATTCCCCCCCCCACCGCCAGCAACACCTGGCGGCGCTTGGGGGGGCTCCCATGCTCAGGGGCGATCGCGCTCAAGGCCGAGTCCCGGTTAGGTCAGCGGGGATGCCCATCGGCGGGCTTTACTCTTCATCAAAGGGCTCAAAATCTAGCAAATGGGTGTAGCCCTCGGCCAATTCGGGCCGTTGAAAGGCGATCGCCCGCAGTAGGTGCCAGTCTTGCAAGCCTGCAAAGGCATTGTCGTAGGCATCCTGTTCTAGACGCTTGGCCAACTCCGCCATCGACTCTTGGGTCATGGCAGAGATATCTTCTGGTGAAACGTGCAGCGTAGTCATAACGCAACTCCCCCGGTTGGACAACCACCCAGTGGGGCCAAGGCGGGGGCTAGCAATCCAATCATTCCCGGCCACCATCTCACCCCGGCTTCAGGGCATCCATCAACCCCACTGGGTGTTAACCCTTTCCCCCATCCTAGAGGCTGGTTGCTGCCTCCCTGGGGGCACAGGAAAAAACTTATCGCCTCCATAGAGTTTCATGAAGGCGATCACGGGGTGAAATCCTCAGGCTAGACAAGGATGGCGGTCCTGGGGAGCCTCCTAGGGGCGTGCTAAAGCTTAACGGCCTGTTAATGTACCCATCGCTACCCGTTAACGAATAGCGCAGATCATGGCAAACAGGCATGACTGTGGGGTTTCCCAGGTCGTACCCCCTGGCTCCTGCGGCATATTTCAGTAGGGATTAGGACTTGGGGCGATCGCCCATGGAGATGTGCCCGCTGCACTCCAGGTGATCCGTGTGTTTGCAAAACAGTCAGTGCTGCCCCGGCAGACCATGGCTGCCCTAGCCCCTCCAGAATTTGTGGCGGTGCTAGAGCAGCTATATCGCGAGCGTACCCTGACCCCTTACCCGGCAGGGCAAGTTATTTCCCTTCGCCTTGATGAATTGTTGATTATCTGTCGGGGGGTGGTGCAGCTTTCCACCATTCAGCCCGACGGCGGCGAAACCCTGCTGGGTTTGGCAGGACCGTCTATGCCCGTAGGTCTCCCGTTAACGACCGTGGATCCCTACTGGGTGACCGCCCTCACCGATGTGGATGTGCTGCCCCTCGCCATGGCAGAGGTGGAACAGTCCCCGGAATTGATGGCGGGGGTATGCCGCCATCTGATTCTACGTCTGCAACAAACGGAAGCTTGGTTGGCCCTAGCGGGTAAGCGGTTGGTGGCCGATCGCCTCCGCCACCTCCTGCATCTCATTGCCCAGGAATTTGGCCAGGTGGAACCCCAAGGGGTGCGTATCCCCGTGCGCCTTACCCACCATCAACTGGCCACCGCCACGGGCACCACCCGCGTCACGGTGACCCGTCTGCTCAAGGAATTTAAGCAAGAGGGTTGGTTACGCACCCACCAACGCTACCTCATCCTCAGCATCGACCAGTTTGCCCCCGCCCCCTATGGCTGGTGAGGAGGCCGCATTTCAGGCTTGACAAACCCCTACAGTCCCTGGCTCAACCATCGGGGCGGGCACGGTCATATCTACCTGGCAAAGCTTTTACCGTCATGGCTGCCCCCTAGCAATACCGTAGGGGGGCAGACTTGGTGGCACATTCCAGATCCACCGCAGACATAGCTTGGACAGCCTTTATGGGCCTGGAAGTTGAATTCTAGCCGGGGTATCGGACCCCATCCCATGGTTATTCAGCGCTTCTGCATCAGCGATCGCGGGCGGGTGGGAGACGCGATCGCCCGTTCGCTACCCTAAAGCGGGGTTGGCACCATTCCCCGTCCCAGCGGGCAACACCGCCATTCCCCACCGTTCAGACAGTTCAGGAGGCCCTAACCATGGCAACCTATGTGGTCACAGGAGCCAATCGAGGCATTGGCTACGAATATTGCAAACAACTCAAGGCGCGGGGCGAGACCGTGATTGCCGTCTGCCGCACCCCCAGCGATGACTTAACGGATTTGGGTGTTCAGGTGGAAGCGGGGGTAGACCTAAGCGAGGGTGCCTCGGTCCAGGCCCTAGCCCAGCGTTTGACGGGGACCGCGATCGACGTGCTGATCAACAACGCTGGCATCCTAGAGCGGGTCACGTTGGAGGATCTCGACATCGACAGCATTCGCAGACAGTTTGAGGTCAACGCCATTGGTCCCCTGCGCTTCACCCAAACCCTGCTGCCGTTGCTCCAGTCCGGTTCTAAAGTCGTGTTGATGACCAGCCGCATGGGCTCCATCGACGACAACACCTCCGGCGGCTCCTACGGCTATCGCATGTCCAAGGTGGCCCTATCCATGGCGGGTAAGTCCCTCTCCCACGACCTCAGGCCGCGCGGCATTGCCGTGGCCATCCTGCACCCCGGTTTAGTACAAACCCGCATGACCCACTTCACCCCCGGCGGCATTACCCCCACGGTCTCGGTGCAGGGGCTCTTGGCCCGCATTGACGGGTTGACCCTAGAAAACAGCGGTACCTTTTGGCACGCCAATGGTGAGGTGTTGCCCTGGTAGGTGAAAGAAATGCCCAGGCCAGCTAGGTGGCCTGGGCACTGCATCAACCCAAATGCCAGCCGTCACCCCAACTACAGGGTGAGGGATTGGGGATCGTTCTCGATCAATTGGGCCAGGGCTTGCAGGAAGGCAGCCGCATCGGCCCCGTAGATAATCCGGTGGTCGCAGGTGATATTGACCTGCATCTGCCGCTTGATCCCCATCATGCCGTCAGCGGTGGCGACTAACCCAGGGCGGGCAGCCCCGATCGCCAAAATCGATCCCTGACCAGAGGGCAAAATTGCATCAAACTTATCCACCCCAAACATCCCCAGGTTCGACAGGGTGAAGGTGCCCGTGGAATACTCCTCAGGCTGTAGCTGCTTGGTGCGGGAACGGGCGACCAAATCCTTCCAGGTGCGGGAGAGGGAATAGATATCCATCTGATCGGCCCCCCGCAGCACCGGCGTAATCAGTCCGCCCCCTTCCATGGCCACTGCTACGGCCACGTTGATGCTGCCGTTGTACTGAATCCCCTGGTCGGTGTAGCTGGCGTTGAGGAGGGGGTGCTGCTTGAGGGTAACGGCCACCGCCTTCGCCAACAGCCCCGTCATGGTGACGCCCTTGGACTTGATCTGCTTGTAGAGGGCGTCTAGGGCGTCGGTGGTGATGGTGTACCCCACCCGGAAGGTGGGCACCGACAGGCTGGCCACCATGTTGCGGACCACCGCCTGCTGCAACGTGTTGAAGGGCACCACTTGCCCCGGCACAGCGGGAGCAGGGGTGGGCGCTGGCGTGGCTGCCACCGGGGTCGGCGCTGCCGCCACGG
>JAQCHG010000196.1 GCA_027619675.1 Cyanobacteriota bacterium | reverse complement strand
CTGTTCGCTGTGGCGCTAACTTTGTAAACCAGCGCTGGTTGGGGGGGATGCTGACCAACTGGGCCACCATCAAAACCCGCTGCGATCGCCTCAAAGAACTGGAACGGATGCAGGAGACGGGTGCCCTGGCCCTGCGTCCCAAAAAAGAGGCGGCGGTGCTGCGCCGGGAACTGGAAAAACTGCAAAAGTACCTGGGCGGCATCAAAACCATGCGCCGCTTGCCCGACGTGGTGGTGATCATCGACACCCGCCGGGAGTACAACGCCGTACAGGAATGTCAAAAGCTGGATATCCCCATCGTTTCCCTGCTGGACACTAACTGTGATCCCAACGATGTGGACATCCCCATCCCCGCGAACGACGATGCGATCCGCTCTATTAAGCTGATCTTAGGAAAGTTGGCCGATGCTATCTACGAAGGCTCCCATGGCCGCGTAGACGATGATGCCTACGCCGACTATGACGATGCCGATGAGGGGTATGACTACGAAGACGATGCCCCTGCTGCCGACGGCAGCGACTCGGAAGAGTAAACCCACCTGTTGTCAAAAACGAAGGTTAGAAGGTTAGCCACGAGGGCACTATGGCAGAAATTTCAGCAAAGGTCGTAAAGGAACTGCGCGACAAAACGGGCGCAGGCATGATGGACTGCAAGAAAGCGCTGAAGGAAAACGACGGCGACATGCAGAAAGCCGTCGAATGGTTGCGCCAGAAAGGCATTGCTTCCGCCGCCAAGAAAGAGGGCCGGGTGGCCGCTGAAGGGCTGGTGGATAGCTACATCCACACCGGGGGCCGCGTGGGCGTACTGGTGGAAGTGAACTGCGAGACGGACTTTGTGGCCCGTCGCGATGAGTTCAAAACCTTGGTGCGGGACATCGCCATGCAAGTGGCCGCCTGCCCCAATGTGGAATACGTCAAGACCGACGATATTCCCGGTGCTGACCTGGAAAAGGAAAAGGCGATCGAAATGGGTCGCGAAGACCTCGCCGGGAAGCCCGAAAACATCCGCGAGAAAATCGTGATGGGGCGGATCGAAAAGCGCAAAAAAGAACTGGCCCTGATGGATCAGCCTTTTATCAAGGACCAAAACATCACCGTTGAAGAACTGGTGAAGCAGGCGGTGGCTAAGCTGGGGGAAAACATCCAGGTGCGCCGCTTTCAGCGCTTTGTGCTGGGTGAGGGCATTGAGAAGGAAGAGAGCAACTTCGCTGAAGAAGTGGCAGCTCAAGCGGGTCTCAAGTAGCCCCACCCTGATGCATGGTTAAGCCCATGCCCTGAATAGGGATAGCCAAGGATGGGCAGGTTACCTCGGTGATCTGCCCATGGTTATTTTTAGCCCACTCTGTTCACCCCTGATTCCCTATGGCCCGCAGCCTCGACCAAATTGAAAAGGATCTGAAGGCACTGGCGGCCAACACTGCTGCTTTGGATGAAAAGTTGCAGGGCCTGTATGGCCAATATCTGCCAGTGTTGGGAACGGCGGTGCGTCAACAGTTGATCTTGGCGGCCTATCACCTCTGCACCCAAACCTATCCCGAAGCTTTTTTAACCCTCTCCAAGGCGGATCGGGAAAAGCTCCAGGCAGCACTGCGGAAGCTGGGCAAACAGGGACAATCCCACATTGAAGCCCTGGTCAACATGGACAATGTGTCAGCCACTTTGAGTTTGTTGCTGAACTCAAAGGATGGTTTGGCGCGGGAGGCGATCGCCGCTGCCATGGACATTGCCCCTGAGGAGTCGGAGGGCGCTGAAGCGGCTGAAGCATTCGGGGAATCGCCTGAACCCAGCGATCCTGAAGAGGATTTCGACGCGATCGCCGCGCCTGAGCCCTCCCCTGCCTCCGATGTGGAGGATGGAACCGGGGAATTGGCCCCCACCAGCGATGCTGATGCCTCGGATGCCGCCGATTTCCCGAATTCTGCCACTGATCGCAACGGCCCCGATGCCGCTGGGGATCTGGATGCTGTGAACGGTCCCGCTGCTGCTGAAGATCTGGAGGCTGCTGACGCTACTGCCGATCTCAAAGCTCCCGATGCCGCTGGGGATCTGGATGCTGCGAACGGTCCCGATGCTGCTGACGGTGCTGACGGTGCTGGCCGCCCAGAGGCTGCCCAGCCCCTGCGGGCCTTACCGCCCCAGGCCATGGCGGCGATCGCCGAAGCCCTGGCCAGTCGCCAACCTGCCGAGCCCCCCTCACCCCTACATTTGGCCAAGCGCCATGTGTTAATGGAGCGACAGATCCGCTCTATTCTCCACACCCTGTCTAATATGGGCAACTATCTGCTGAAGCGGGCCAAGATTTTGCCGGACCTGCCGGAGGCGGTGCTGTCGGCGGCAGCGGAATCGGATCCTGGGGAGAGCACCACCACCACCCCAAATCTGCTCAGCGTGATCGTGGAGGTGGGCCAACGCTTGGAGGAGGAGGACGCGGAGGACGACGAAGAGGACGCCGATCTCAGCGATCCCCTAGAGGACGATGGGGACGCGCCAGAGCGATCCATGACCCATCTGGTGGCCCTGAATCTACGGCTGGGGGATATTGAATTTACCGATACCCAGACCGCTTTGCGCCGCAGTAAGATTCAAGAGACCTTGGCCCGGCTCAAGCAACTCAGCAGCCGTTATCAACGGCTTCAGCAGGAAAAAGCGCGGGCAGAGGCGGAAGCCACCTGGCGGTCTACCTGGTTTGATGAGGACAATTAGGACCATTCCCAGGCCGTTTGCCCCCTGCTCCCATGACTGAGCCGTCCACCCCACCCCAGTTGGATTGGGATCGCCTGCAAAAGGCGCTGACGGTGGAGGCTGAGCGGGGTTTTAACGATTTAGAAGGCCATCAGCAGCGGTTCAGCGAGTTTTTGCGCGATCGCCTCAGCCACCCCCCCACTCCCCTCGCAGCAGCGGAACGGGCGCGGTGGCGATCGCTGGCCCAGCAGTACGCAACCTACCCAGAGTTGGGCTTTGCCGCCCGTCAACATCTGGTGGCAGAAACCCGCCGCACCCTCTACGACAGCCGCCGCCAGTGGGAGCAGCAGCAGTCCCCCAGTCTCCCAGCGGAATCGAGATCGGGCGATCGCGCCACCCCCCTCGGTAAACGCAGCCGTTCTTCCGCTATACCCTCTATCACCCCGGCCCAATCCGGCCCGACGGTCTCGACTGGAGCGGGTGCAGGCAAGGTACCGGAGTTGGATCAGCCCATCACCTACCTGAAGGGCATGGGGCCAAAGAATGCAGAGCGGCTGGCGAAGCTGGGGTTGCTGACGGTCCACGATCTGCTGCATTACTATCCCCGCGACTACATCAACTACGCCCAGCAAGTGGCAATTCGCGATCTGCGACCGGGGGAAACGGTAACCCTGGTGGGCAAGGTGAAGCGGTCCACCTGCTTCAGCAGCCCCAAAAATCCCAACTTGACCCTGCAAGAACTGGTGTTGGTGGATGGCAGCGGCCAGATTCGCCTGACCAAATTCTGGCCGGGGAAGCGATTCCGTAACGTGGCTTGGCAAAAGGGGCAGCAAAAGCAGTACCCAGTCGGCGCGCTAGTGGCGGCTTCGGGCCTGGTGAAGAAAAACCAGTACGGCATCACCCTCGACAGCCCCGAGTTGGAGGTGCTGGACACCGACAGCGGCGAAGTGGAATCCCCCTTGATTGGGCGAATTGTGCCCGTTTATCCCCTCACGGAAGGGGTGCCCGCCTATCTGATTCGCAAGGCGGTGACCGCTGCCCTGCCAGCGGCGGTGGCCTTGGCGGATCCGTTGCCCGCCCAGATGCGCCAGGGCCACGACTTGATTGAACTACCTGTGGCGATCGCCCACATTCATTTCCCCGGTACGGAAGAGGATTTAGCCCAAGCCCGCAAACGGCTGGTGTTTGATGAATTTTTCTACCTGCAACTGGGGCTGTTGCGACGGCGGCACCAGCAGCGCCAACAGCAAACGGCGATCGTCCTACCCCCCACGGGGCAACTCATCGACCAGTTTTACCAAACCTTGCCCTTTCAACTCACCGGGGCGCAGCAGCGGGTGGTGAATGAGATTCTCACCGATCTGCAAGCCTCGACGCCGATGAATCGCCTAGTGCAGGGGGATGTGGGCTCCGGGAAAACCGTGGTGGCAGTGGTGGCGATTCTAGCGGCCATCCAAGCGGGGTACCAGGCCGCCCTGATGGCCCCAACGGAGGTGCTGGCGGAGCAGCATTACCGCAAACTGGTGGGCTGGTTTAACGCCCTGGGGTTGCCAGTGGAGTTGCTGACGGGCTCCACCCGCGCCGCCAAACGGCGGGAGCTACTGGGCCAACTGGCGACGGGCCAACTGCCGCTGCTGGTGGGCACCCATGCCCTGATTGAAGATCCGGTGCAGTTCCAAGCCCTGGGGCTGGTGGCGATCGACGAGCAGCACCGCTTTGGAGTGCAGCAGCGGGCACGGCTCCAGCGCAAAGGGGAAAATCCCCATGTCCTCACCCTCACCGCCACCCCCATCCCCCGTACCCTGGCCCTGACCCTGCATGGGGACCTGGAGGTGAGCCAGATTGACGAACTGCCGCCGGGGCGCAAGGCCATCCAAACCACCCTGCTGACGGGGCGCGATCGCACCCACGCCTACGACCTGATCCGCCGGGAAATCGTCCAGGGTCGCCAAACCTACATCGTGCTGCCCCTGGTGGAGGAATCGGAAAAACTGGACCTCAAATCCGCCATTGACGAGCACCAGCGGCTCCAGGAGGCGATCTTCCCGGAGTTCACGGTAGGACTGCTGCATGGGCGCATGACCTCGGCGGACAAGGACGCCGCCATTACCGCCTTTCGCGATCGCCACACCCACATCCTCGTCTCCACCACGGTGGTGGAGGTGGGGGTGGATGTGCCCAACGCCAGCGTCATGCTGATTGAACATGCGGAGCGGTTTGGCCTGTCGCAACTGCACCAACTGCGGGGCCGGGTGGGGCGGGGGGCCGATCAATCCTTCTGCCTGCTGATGAGCGGCACCCGCAGTGACACCGCCCTGCAACGGCTGCGGGTGCTAGAGGAATCCCAAGAC
>JAQCHG010000195.1 GCA_027619675.1 Cyanobacteriota bacterium | reverse complement strand
GATAGGGAGTCAGAAGGTAGAGTTATTCGCGCCAAGCTCAACTAGGGCAGTGCCAACCTACAGTCACTCACAAATTGAATGCTGACAAACCCCATAGCTTTTTCAGGGGAGCGATGCAGGATGTTAGCTTCAATGGGACACGGGTATAGGCAGAAGCCCTGTGGGAGAGGGATCGGCGACGATGCGCCCCCTGCCTAGAGTAGTCCCCGGTAGCGGATAAAGATTAGAATCGCTGCCCAGGAGCCCAAGGCTACCTTCACCGCCACCAGTATATTGAGCACCGGGATCCAGCCGCCGCTGACCAGATTGCCCAACTCCCCATGGGGCAGTTGTAGACCCACCAGGCTCAACCCCGCCAGCACGATAAAGATCAGCACCGAAACCTTTTCTAAGGTGGCGGCCCGCCAGCGCTGGTAGATCGCCTCCATCCACTGGGCGGAGGAGGTGATGGCCACCAGCCCGATCGCGGTGCCTCCCGCTACCCCCGCCGCAAAGCCGCCACCAGGGCTGAGGTGGCCGCGAATGGCCAGTTCGATGCTGATGAGGGCGGCAATGGTGGCCCCCAACCGCGCCAGCACGATAGAGGGATGGTCGGTAAATTGATAGACCGTGCAGGAGGGTTGCTCATCCGCCAGCAGATAGCGCACCCCCATGATCGCCAGGGTGAACACCACCACCTCAAAAATGGTGTCGTAGAGGCGGTTGCGGAAGATGATGCCCGATACGGCGTTGGGGACGCCGCTGTCCTGCACCACGGTTTCCACGATGGACAGTTCCGCCGTCGTGTCCATGGCCGGGTGGGGGAACAGGATCAGTTTTAAGAACAGGGCCACCCCAGCGGCAATGTAAATCCATTTCATGGGGTTACCTCCAGGGAATTAGCGGGGGGCATGGCAGGCACCGCAGGCGGGGGTTCCGGTGCAGGGTTCACAGGCGTATAGACCGCGATCGCCAGTTCCGGCGGCACTGAGCCGTGGAGCAGATCGTAGAGCCGCTGGAGGCGAATGTGCAGTTGGGGCAGGGTCTCTGGCCCTAGCAATGGGCCATAAATGGCGTGGACCTCTCGGTTTTGCAGGGCGTGGTTGAGGGCGGCCAAGCTAGGGTAGGGCACCTGCTCTAGGCGCAGATGATACTTTTGCAGCGGGGCTTGCAGGGCTGTGCGGAGGGGAACGGGCACCGACTCTTCCCGACTGCCTCCAGGGGCGTCATGGCCCATGGCTTCCCCATCGGGCACCCACACCCCCAACCGCAGGGACATGGACGATCGCACCGCGATCGCGTACAGGGTGATGGACAACATCGTGCCCACCAGGGCCTCTGTCAAGGCCACATCCGCTGCCCCAAACAGGGCATAGACCAACGCCGCCACCGCCCCCAAAATCCCCCGAATCACCAGGGCATGGTACGGGTTCCTCTGGGTTACCGTCATGGTGGCGGTCACGGGCAGCAGCACCGCAATGGCCACGATATAGATGTTTTCCGATAGATCAGCCATGATCTTCCCTCCCGCTAGAACAGTAGGCCAGCACGTACCCCAGCACCGTGTTCCAGATGGCGAGGGAAATCAGGGCCAGCAACAATAGGGGCCACTCTTCTGGAATTTGCAGCAGCAGCCCCCCCACAATGGCCATGGACCCCAACGTATCTGACACCGACAAGCTATGGAGCTTGAACAACACCGAGCGGTGCCCCAGCAGTGGCCAGGTGCCCCAAAACCAAAACACAATGCCGACCCCCATCAGGGTGTAGCTGGCGGCATTCATCCAATCGCTCATAGCTGATTCATCCGCTTCAAAACATGGGCCAGCAGCATCAGGGAGGCATTGCCTACACTCAAGATCAACACCCCCACGACACCAATCATCCAGTCGTCCCGCAAAACCGACACCATCAAAATCATGATGGAGGTTTTGGTGGCGATGCTGGCAAAGGCCAGCATTTTTTGCCAGATATCCTCATCCTGCCAAGCTTCGTAGATGGGGATGAGGAGCGCGCCAATTTGTGCAATTAAAATGCCATTCATGGGGAGAATTGAGAATTGAAAATTGAAAATTGAGAATTCAAAATAATTCACACTGAGCTGGGGCAAATCTTGAATGTGTGTTGGTTGCATCCATCGGTGAAGTCATAATCCCCACCCATGCCCCCTATGCTCTCCGGGTTCTTGAATGCCGCATACCCTGAAACCCATAGACCCAAGCCCTCCGGGCAGGCTATGCCAACACACCCTCACACCCGCCGCCGTCGCCGAATCCGATGCACCTCATACCAGCCGTCATCGTGATATTTCAGCACGATGGTCTTGGGGGTAAAGGTGATTAGAAACACGTCCAAAAAAATTAGGCCGGGGGTGCGGTTGGGTTTGACCCGTTCGCGGGTGGTGTCTTCTTCGTTGTGGGGACGAAAGATGATTTCCACCGCTTCGATGAAGGCTTGGGGAATGGCGACTAGGCTTTCCCAGAGGGTGCGGAGCCAATCCTTAAAGGTGCCGGGGACGGTGCGGCAGCGGGGAATCAGAAAGGCGATCGCGACACCGATCAAAATATTTGGCAGGCTGAAATCCGAGGTTAGCAGAAACCAAATGGTCAGCCGCAGACTGATATCTAGAAATCCAATCATGCCAGCACCATCCAAAACAGCGTCAATAGGGTCAAACTCATCACCCCAATCAGGTGATCAAACTGTTCTAACAGCCGGGGCAGCTTCACCGGGGTGGACCGGAAAATCACCCAGTAGGCCAACCAGCCCAGGGCAATGGTGGCCAGGGGCTTGACCACATTGCCCCAACTGTAGGCGTCGTAGTAAACGCCATTGGCGGCCACCAAGCCCCCCAGCAGTAGCGCCATGGCGGGCCAAAACCCCGGCTTCACCAGGGCGATCGCGGGCTTCCCGGCAACTCCCGCCGCCGCCATGGCCGGATACCCCGCCTGCCCGTTGTTCGCTTTATCTGCCGATATCCCCAACGTGGGGGCAGAGCCTTGGCCCGTTCCTGCCCCCAACGCCCCGGCCCAGGCGGTATGGGGCAAAAAGATAAACTTCGCGAAGGAGACCGCTGTGCCCAAAGCGGCCACATTCATGGCGATCACCTGCCAGGGCAGCAGGTTTTTCATGGTCAGCACCTTGGCTCCAAACCCCGACAGCAGGGGGAAGCCGGAGATGGAAAAACTGGCGATCGCCAAGGCCACCCAAATCGGCGTCGCGATCGCCGTGTGCTTCAACTCCTTGAAGTTGCGGCTGGGCAGGTTACCCGCCCCGATGAACAGCGCCGCCTTCACCAGCCCATGGGTGAGGGCATAGAAGCCCCCCACCTCGGGGGCCGCCAGCACAAATCCCAACTGAGACACCGTATGGAAGGCCAGCATCCGCTTGGTGTCCTTCTCAAACACGGCATAGCCCACCCCCAACAGCGCCGTCGCCGCCCCAAAAATTCGCACAATGGGGTCAATTTCCGGCAGCATCAGGGCACAGCGCACCAGGGGAAAAATTCCCGCCTTGATCACTGCCCCCGACAGCAGCGCCGACACCGGGGTTTCTGACTCGGAGTGGGTTAGGGGTAGCCACAACCCGGAGACAAAAATGCCCCCCTTGGTCAGCAAACCGAGGAAAATTAGAGCGATCGCCTCCGGTGGGGCCGTGCCTAACCCCACAAAGGCAAAGGACTGGTTGGCCTGATACACCAACACCGCCCCCAGCAGGTAAAACAGCATGGCGGTGTTGCTGACAAACAGGTACCGCAGCCCCACCCAAATGGAGCGGTTGGTGCGGGGGTAGGCAATCAGCAAAAAGGCGGCGATGCTAATCACCTCCAGGGCCACATACAGACTAATGAAGTCCGCACAGATGAAGGCAGAGTTGACGCTGCCGTGGAGGATGATCATCTGGGTGTAGAAAAAGGCCGATTTACCCTGGTGCCAGCAATAAATGATCACCGCCAGGGTGACTAAGGCATTGGTGAGGATAAAAAAGCCGCTGAGGGAATCCACCATCAAGGTGACGCCAAAACTGTCCAGCAGCGTCAGGGTTTGGCCAACGGGATCCACCAGGCAGAAGATGCTGTAGGCCAACGACACCAAGGACACCGCCAGGGCCAGATGGCGTGACCATTTTGGAAACAGGTAGATGCTGAATCCGATAAAAAAGGGTAAGGCAATCCAGGCGATCGTCATGGGCAGCAAGGGTTTGGAGGTTTCCCTAAAGGTCCAGATCGGTACAGAACGGCGGAGAATGGCAGAAAAGTTTGCCCCTATGGAGACTTATCCATCAGCCAAGGAGGGGGACAACCTTGGAGAACAAGGGGCTTAAGCCCCTTGCCCCAACCGAGATTTGTCAACTGCCCTAAACCCTGAGGGCTAGCGCTGGGGCGGCTGAGCGGTATCCCAGCCCCGCTGCCCTAGGAAGTGATGTTTTTCTCAATTTCCGAGGTTTCTAGGGTGGGGTTGTCCCGCGCCAACTTCATCACCCCCACCAACATCAACGCCTGGATGGAAAAGCCAATGACGATCGCCGTCAAAATCACCGCCTGGGGTACTGGGTCGGCATAGGCGCGATCCGCTGAGGTGGCGATCGGGGTGAGTAGACCGCCCCTGGCCGCCACCAACACATAGGTGGCAACCACCCCTGTGCTCATCACGTCCATGGAGATGATTTTCATCATCAGGTTGCTTTTCAGCAGTAGGCCAAAAAAGCCCAGCAGCACTGTGGCAAAGACGCAGGCTTCCAGCAGAGGGGCAGACACCATGGCAAAAGCTCCTAGAGGGGCAAATTAAGTCAGTGGGCGCTAGATTGACTTTGCTCTATGAATTATACCAGTGACATTAACAATATTCTGGCTTTGTTCCCGGTTTGTGGGGAGAAGACTTACCTATGGGGGATGCCAGGATGGTTTCTGGGGGGGCAAATTCAGGATGTTGGTCTCCCATTCGAGATGGGTATAAGCAGAAGATCAGCGCTGTAGGGACGCACTAGCGCAGCCATGCCCCTAGTCCAGTGCGGCGTAAGTTTGCCAACCGTTTCCTTGGGTGGGGGAGCTGGGGAGCATGGGAGA
>JAQCHG010000194.1 GCA_027619675.1 Cyanobacteriota bacterium | reverse complement strand
GGCGTAGCGCCGCAGCACTGCCTCACAGTTGTCAATGGCGGGGATGACGGTCCCCCCCACCCGAAAGATTTCCAACTGATCCCGCAGATCCACCATGGCCTGTCGATAGGCGGGCGTCACCCCGTCCGCCGCAATCAGGGGACCCGTCAGGGCGATCGCCCCGGCCCAGTCGTTGAGACACACCGCCCGCAGCAATTGCTCATGGCGCTCCGCCAAAGCGGTCGCCCCCACCTGAGGGCTACCCATGAGCACCAGCAGGCTTGCCGGAGCCAGCCCCAGCCCCATGCGGATGCTCCATCGCTTCAGACGCGCCATGTATTCCGGTCTCTCCACTGCCCTGGTTCCTCCTGGTGTTGGCCAAGCACCCAGGGCGATCGCGCACGGGTTGGGCAACCTCCCCCGCCCTCAGGGCCAGGGTCAAGCCCAAAAACCGGGGCGATCGCCCCTTTGCTGCCCCATTTTGCCTGACAATATCTAAGTTGATCTGATTTCACAGATATTCCTGGGCAAACCGTAGGATTGCCTTAGGATATGGGCACTCTGGAAGGCAGTTGTCCCTTATGGGCAACCCGTTCCTGAAAAAGACCCCTAACAAAGCCCCCTTGATCCGAGCACTCTGCCCCTGGATCCAGGTCTGCCCCCTCCAAGCTGTTTGGTAAAGGAATTTTAAGGACTGCCCCATGACCTGGGAGGATGACGACAGTCTCAAGTTGATGGTGGTAGATGACGAGCCCGATAACCTGGACTTGCTCTATCGCACCTTTCGTCGCGACTTTGACGTTTACAAAGCCGAAAACGGCTACAAAGCGCTGGATCTCCTCGAAGCCGAGGGGGAAATGGCAATCATCATTTCCGACCAGCGCATGCCCCGCATGAACGGCACTGAGTTTCTCAGCCGCACCGTTGATCGCTACCCCGACACCATTCGCATTGTCTTAACCGGGTACACCGACGTCGAAGACCTGGTGGAGGCCATCAACTCCGGCAAGGTGTTTAAGTACATCACCAAGCCCTGGAGCCCCGAGAACCTGAAGGCAGTGGTGCAGCAGGCGGCGGAAACCTATCGTGTCGTCAAGCAGCGCACCAAAGACCTCAGCCGCGCCCTGCGGCGAGAGTCCCTATCCAATGAGGTGATGGCGGCGATTCGCGAGTCCCTGGACTACCACAGTATGCTCCAGACCATCGCCAATACCCTGGGCAAAACCTTTAAAGCCGATTACGCCGTGTTATACGGGGCTGACTCGGAGGCCGAGGGGCTGGCTCCCCTGCCCATCATCGGCAAAGCTTTTACCTACACCGCCGCCGAGCAAGCCCTGGACCTCCAGGCCGACCTTGAGCGCCATGCCTGGGAAACCAGCCATCCCCTGTGGCATCGCGCCCCCCACGATGGCTCTACCCTGGACCAAACCACCGTCGGCAACCACCGCAAGCTAGAAACCCTAGAGAATTTAGCGGCCCCGGTGGTGGCCTTAACCATGCCCCTGGTCTATCAGCAGCGCCCGTTAGCCACCGTATCCCTGTATCGGGTGGCGTCCACCGCTGACTGGTCTGACGACACGTTAATTCTGCTAGACAGTGTTGCAGAACAAATTGCCCTAGCCATTTCCCAAGCCCGTCTTTACCAGCGCATCCAGGCCCAAACCTTGCAGATGCGGGCAGAGCTAGAGGTGGCCCGCCAAATTCAAACCAACCTGCTGCGCCAGAGTTTGCCCACCGTCGATTCTGTACGAATTCAGGCCCGCTGCCTGCCAGCGCGGGAGGTGGGGGGCGACTTTTTTGAGGTGTTTGCCCATCCCCAAGGGGATGTTTGGTTGGCGGTGGGGGATGTCTCAGGCAAGGGGGTCCCCGCTGCCCTGTTTATGGCCAGCGCCATTTCGGTGCTGCGGCGAGAATTGTCCCAGGAAAACCCGCCGCCGCCGGATCAGATGATGCAGAACCTCAACCACAGTCTGTCTGAGGATTTGGTGGAAAATAACTGCTTCATCACCATGGTGTTGGCCCGCTATAGTCCGGGCAGTCGCCAACTGACCTACGCCAATGCAGGCCATATCTACCCGATGGTGTGGTCCGCCAGTGTAGAAACCGAGCCCCAGTATCTGGAGGTCCGGGGGGTGCCTTTAGGCATCCTGCCCCTGTGGAAGGCGGCGGCGGGTGAGTTGGTGATGCCGTCGGACGGTACCCTGCTGTTGGCCAGCGACGGCCTCACGGAGGCCACCGTGCAGGACAAGGACAACCCAGGGGCAATGGCCATGCTGCGCCAGACAGGGCTCTGGCAGTTGCTGAAACATCAACCCCGCCCCCTCGATCTGGACAAGCTGCTGCTGGCGATCCAGGGAGAAAAAGACTATCAGGAAGATGACCAGACTGTTCTGGCGCTGGAGGTGCTCTAACCATGCGGACAGAACTACACATCCCCAGCGACCTGAAATTTTTAACCATCGTGGAATCTTGGCTCTTGGGCTGTCTCCAGGCGGAACTGGGCAGTTGGCAAGATTGGCCTAAGTGGGAAAACCGCTTGCGCCTAGTCTTGGTGGAGTCCTATTCCAATGTGGTGCGCCATGCCCACCGCGATCGCCCCGATTTGCCCGTCCATTTGCGGTTAGAACTGCAACCCGAAGCCCTACTGCTGGAGGTCTGGGATTTGGGCCAGGGCTTTGATTTAGGCACCTACTTGCCCCCCGGCCCCGAGCAGTTTCAAGAGGGGGGCTATGGCTGGCTAATTCTCAACCGCCTAATGGACAAGGTGGAGTATCAGGTCAAGATTCAAGGGCGCAAGAATTGCCTGCGGCTCCAGGCCAATTTACCTCCTGACTGCTTTATCCCCCTCCAGGGGAATGGCGGTGGGGCTGAAGCTTCCTAAGGCGATCGCCCGTAGGTGACCCGTCACGAATGACACGCCCCTGGCACAGACCGGGAATGTATTGCCGCTGCTAGCGAATCAGGGGGATTGCTGTCAGCATAAGAGCGACGTGCCCAGACCCGTGCCTCCCCATGTTGGATCACCTGTTTAGCCACAATCCCCAGCCCCCCCGTCTGGTGGATCCTCTGCGACCCCTGAAGGGGGTGATTGTGGGCACGGGGCAGGTGGGCATGGCGATCGCCTACGCCATGGTGATTCAAAACACCTTTGACGAGTTGGTGTTGGTGGACATCAACCGCGACAAGCTGGAGGGGGAAGTCATGGACCTTCAGCAGGGGATGCCCTTTGTGCAGCCCACCACCATCACCGCTGGCACCCTGGCGGAGGGCACCGGGGCCGACATCGTCATCGTCACCGCTGGGGCGGCCCAGAGGCCAGGAGAGACCCGGCTGGATCTGGTGCAGCGGAATGTGGAAATTTTTAAACAACTGATCCCTGAGGTGGTGCGCCACTGCCCCGAGGCGATTTTGCTGATGGTGAGCAATCCGGTGGATGTGCTCACCTATGCCGCGTGGCAACTGTCGGGGTTGCCCCACAGTCGGGTGCTGGGTTCCGGCACGGTGTTAGACACGGGGCGGTTCCGCTACCTGTTGGCCCAAAAGCTGGCGGTGGATCCCCGCAGCCTCCATGCCTACATCATTGGTGAACACGGCGATAGCGAGGTGCCCTTTTGGAGTGAGGCCAACATTGCTGGAGCCCGCCTCTACACCGAAGCCACCCCCGCTGCGGAACGGGCAGCCCTCGACGACATCTTTTTGCAAGTCAAAAATGCGGCCTACGAGATCATTCGCCGCAAGGGCTACACCAGTTATGCCATTGGTTTGGCGGTGACCCAAATTGTGCAGGCCATCCTGCGGGACCAAAATCGAGTGCTGACGGTCAGCTCCCTCATGCCCGATCACGTCGGCTTGGGGGAGGTGTGCCTGAGTTTGCCCTCGGTGGTGGGTAGAACCGGGGTGAACCGGGTGCTGAATGTCAGCTTGAATGAAACGGAGCGATCGCAACTGCAAGCCTCTGCCGCCACCTTGCGCCAGGTCATCGACCAAATCCGCTTTTGATGGGCCGCAGGCAGACAGTAGCCCCAGCATGGCTGGAGACAGGCGCGGAAAGGAACCGGCTTTTCAGGTCCAACCTGGGGCTCAGAATACTAAAGAACCTCACCTAGCCTCTCCTTAACAATGAGAGGGATCCAGGCATCTTGATAAACCTCTCCTTAGCAAGGAGAGGTACCGCAGGCGGTGAGGTTTTACCGCTGGCAACTTCAGTAATGGTGACTGCGTAGGCCCTGTAGGATTATCCCGAACTGACATTAGGCGATCGCTGAGAAAGAACTTACCTGCTCAGAATGTTGGCTCTCGTACCTCGACGCCAACCTCCGGCGGTATCTTCATTCCGAAAAGTCCCCTTAAGTATTGGGGTCAGAGGCGTTTAAACGGCGCAGCCACTCGGCGTCGAGCTTGTCGCGGTTTTCCGCCTCCTGTTCCGTCAGGTCCTTCTCGGTGGTGTAGGCCAGGTCCGCTGCGCTCACCACCGTCTGGCTAGCGAACTGGCGGGCATATTCAATCTTGTCCTGGACCTCAGGGGGCGCTTGGTTCAGAGCCACGGCGCGGGACTGACGGTCCTCATTGCGGTTGACAATGCGGCTATTTTTTCGCTGGATCCAGAAATAGCGCACCGCTGGCACCGCCAAGAAGGCCGTCCCGTAGCCCAGCAGCAGCCAATAGATACTGCTGACAAAGGCGATGAAGCCCCCTAACTCCTGCACAATTTGGGGATCGCGCATCAAGATGCCCAGGACGATCGCCGCTGCGAAGTTGAAGATGCCTAGCCCTGCCGCCAGGGTCAGCTTGCCGCCGCTGGCCTCACTGAACTTCCAGGGGGATTCTTTGAGGTAGGCGGAAACGGGTTGGGGACGGCGATCGCGGGCCATCACCTGAAGTTCTGGAAAGTGGTAAATGATGTTGCCCTGGGGGCTGACCTGGGGAATGCCGTTGAAGCGGGTCAGGACTGGCAGCATGTAGTCGCCATCCTCCTGAGCCAGACTGGAGCCTAGATCGTCCAGGTAGGGAGCAATTTGCTCCGCCGCCACCGCCCCATCCTGATTGCGGATCACCTGGCCAATCATTTGCCA
>JAQCHG010000193.1 GCA_027619675.1 Cyanobacteriota bacterium | reverse complement strand
TATCTCCCATGCTCCCCAGCTCCCCCACCCAAGGAAACGGTTGGCAAACTTACGCCGCGCTGGACTAGGTGTTGATCGAGAATCTCCGCCGCTTGAGTGAAAGCACTCCGTTGCTTGGGCCACGATCGCCGGATCCAGTCCAGTGCCCTTGCAAAAAGCCCAGCGGTTTTAGACAGACAAGTTATAATTCTCAATGGTGCCTGTAATAAAGTGTGACAATAATGAGTAACCCAATGGTGCGGGCCTTCTTCATCGGTCGCGCTCTGGCCTCCACCGTCGGAGAACAACTGGAGCGGACCTTCACAGACGCCCTCAGCAGTCTGGGCCAATTTGACGCTGAGCAGCGGGAAACCCTGCGTCAGTTCGCCGATGAGGTCATCGCGCGGGCTGAGCATGAGGAAGCGGAGGCCCTGCAATCTCGCCCCACCAGCCCTGGGCCGAGGCCAGCCCCCACCACCGACACCGCCCCCATGGATTTGCAGGCTACCATTGACACCCTGCGGGCCGAGATTGCCCAAGTGCGGGCTTCCCTGCAACAATATCGCGCTTCTTCCGATTCCTAAGGGCTGATACCCTGCGGCCCTGCTTTAGGCAGTGGCCTGTTCTTCGATGTTCCCTGGTGTGGTTAGGAGCTTGAGTGTCTGCTGTTTCTAAGGAATCGTTACCGTCGCTGTCAGCTCCGACCCCAGTTGGGTTGGAGCCTACTGTCCCTAGCCATGGTGAAAACCACGGGAACGCCATTATGAATGGCGGGGCACCCCTAAACACAGCGCTCAGTCCTACGCCAGAACTGCTGGGGGATGGCCCAGAGCCCCTAGCGTCCATGCCCGCCCCGTCCTATTCCCCTGAGCCCAAACCAGGGATCACCGTCCACAGCGCCAACGCCTACCGCTGGAATCGGCGACGCTATTCCCGCGCCCGCCGCACGGTGGATATCTGGTCCTTTGTGCTGCGGCTGTTGGGTGCCCGTTGGCTCTACGGCAAGCGCTGGAGCTATCGCGGTGTCATCACCCCCGATAAGCAAGCTCTGCGGCGGCGCAAGCAGGCGATTTGGATTCGTGAGACTCTGCTGGAGCTAGGTCCGACCTTTATTAAGGTGGGTCAACTGTTTTCCACACGGGCGGATCTATTCCCCGCCGAGTATGTGGAAGAGTTGTCTAAGCTCCAGGATCGGGTACCGGCCTTTGACTACGAACAGGTCGAGGAAATCATTCAGGCGGATTTGGGTAAGCCGATTCCAGATCTGTTTCGCAGTTTTGATCCGATTCCCTTGGCGGCAGCCAGCTTAGGGCAGGTCCACCGCGCCCAGCTACATTCTGGTGAAGAGGTGGTGGTCAAGGTCCAGCGCCCAGGGCTCAAGCAACTGTTTCAGATTGACCTGTCTATCTTGCGGGGCATTGCCCACTATTTTCAAAACCATCCTGACTGGGGCCGGGGTCGGGATTGGCTGGGTATTTATGAAGAATGCTGCCGCATCCTCTGGGAAGAAATTGACTATTTGAACGAGGGCCGCAACGCTGACACCTTCCGGCGCAATTTTCGGGGAGAAGATTGGGTCAAGGTGCCTCGGGTGTATTGGCGCTATGCCTCCCCCCGCGTCCTCACCCTGGAATATATGCCGGGGATTAAAATCAGCCACTACGACGCTTTAGAAGCGTCTGGGCTAGACCGCAAGCGTCTGGCTCAGTTGGGGGCGCGGGCCTACCTGCACCAACTCCTCAACGATGGCTTTTTCCACGCGGATCCCCACCCCGGTAATATTGCCGTTAGCCCCGATGGGTCATTGATTTTCTATGACTTTGGCATGATGGGCCAAGTCCAAGTGGCCACACGGGAACGGTTGATGGTGACCTTTATGGGGGTGGCCCAGCGGGATGCGGATCTCGTGGTGGCTTCTCTGGTAGATTTGGGTGCCCTAGTGGCAGTGGACGATATGGGTCCCGTGCGGCGCTCAATCCAGTATATTCTGGATAACTTCATGGACCAGCCCTTTGAGGAACAGTCCGTGACTGCCATTGGGGACGATCTCTATGCGATCGCCTACGACCAGCCCTTTCGCTTTCCCGCCACCTTCACTTTTGTGATGCGGGCTTTTTCCACCCTGGAGGGGGTGGGCAAAGGGCTCGATCCCGACTTTAATTTCATGGAAGCAGCAAAACCCTTTGCAACCCAGCTTATGGCCAGCGGTAATTCTCCCAATTCCACAACCGATACCCTCTTTGGTGAACTGGGGCGGCAGGCGGCCCAGATGAGCAGCACGGCTTTGGGCCTACCCCGCCGCCTAGAAGACACCCTGGATAAACTGGATCGAGGGGACATCCGAGTGCGGGTGCGCTCCATTGAGACTGATCGCATTCTGCGGCGGGTGAGTGGCGTTAATATGGCCACTAATTACACGCTTTTGGTGGGGGCCTTTATCCTATCCGCTACGATTTTGCTGGTATACGAATATCTTTGGTTAGCGATCGCGGCGGCAGCGGTGGCGGCGATCGCGGGCTTTGCGCTGATGCGACTCCTGCTGCGGATGGGGCGGGCCGATCGGCTACCGTAATCGCTGCAAGGGAACGCCGATGCTAAAACGACTGTTTTCTGGAATGACGGACCCAGGGCTACTGCGTTCCAGCAATCAAGACGACTTTTATATGGACCCAGCGGGGCGGTTCTTTATCGTGGCTGACGGCATGGGGGGTCATGCTGGCGGTCAGGAAGCCAGTCGCCTCGCCACCCTCACCATTCGAGAACATCTGGAGCAGGAATGGGATTCCGATGCCCCGACCAAGCACCTGTTGCAGCGCGCCCTGCTGCTGGCCAACCGCGCCATTTTAGAAGACCAGTCCGATCACCCTGAACGGGGCGATATGGGCACCACCGTGGTGGTCATGACCTTCCGGGAGCACCTAGACGAGGACCCCTGGTGTGCCCATGTGGGGGACTCTCGCCTCTATCGACTGCGGGGACCCAAACTGCAACAAATCACCGAAGATCACACCTGGATTGCCCGCGCCGTTAAGGAAGGGGAACTGACCCTGGCCCAATCTCGTACCCATCCCTGGCGGCATGTGTTGTCCCAGTGTTTGGGGCGCACGGACCTCAACCGCATTGATATTCAGCCAATTCCGGTGCAGGCGGGCGATCGCCTGTTGCTGTGCAGCGATGGCCTCACAGAAGAACTCTCGGATGCCTTGATTGCCTCCCACATCAAGTCCATCCGCGCCTGCGAAAATGCGGTGAAAGCGCTGGTTCATTCTGCGAAGCAGCGGGGCGGGCGAGACAATATCACCGTAGTGTTGGTGGCCCTTGCGACGGATAAAGAAACCGCCGATGTGCCAGGGGTGGATACGGGGTTTGTGAAATCCTAGGGGCTGCCATCCGTTCCCAGCAGGGCGTCCAGGTTGGCTCGTTCACAGCTCAGGGAACGTCATCAATCCCATCTCGTGTCGATTGGTGGAGCATTAGCGACACCTAACCCAGTCTGCTGAATGGGCATTCCCGCAGATTTTCCCTGAAAACACCGTAGAGGCACAGGGGGCTGCGCCCTCAACACCATCGGGTGACGCGATTTCTGAGTTCCAGATCGGACGGGGAGAGGCCGATTGTGGGGGGCAACCCCATAGTTGGGGTCTGGTTTCGCGAGTGCGTCCCGACAGAAACGGG
Source organism: Cyanobacteriota bacterium (assembly GCA_027619675.1). Classification (GTDB taxonomy): domain Bacteria; phylum Cyanobacteriota; class Cyanobacteriia; order Phormidesmidales; family Phormidesmidaceae; genus PCC-6406. The sequence goes on along the minus strand of JAQCHG010000193.1, from coordinate 1,430 downwards.
AGTGCTTCTATGGTCGAACTGACGTATGGAACTACGGGTTGGTGGTGGCTGGATCGGGGCTGGCAGATTCTAGAGGCACCACCTGCACGCGATCGCCCTCAAACGCCAGGTCAAACCCCAGATTCCGAATCCGTTGCCGCACCGACTCCCGCACATCCTCATTGACCGCATTGGCCCACACCTGCAACCAAGCATCCACCTGCACCTCAGGACTGGTGGGGTTCTGCCGCAAAAACTCAGCGGTTTCCCGCGCCCGCCGGGCCGACTCATCGGCCCCCGGCAACGGAGACTGGGCCGCCCAGTCTGCCGCCGTGGCAAAGGACTGCCGCGCCGCCGTGGAATCTCCTAAAAACAGCAGTTCATCAATGGCCTTATAGCGCCAGAGGAGATACGAATCGGGCGGAAAGGTGGGGCTCAGGTGGGAGAGCCCTTCGTCCAATAGGGCCACGGCGGTCTCTGGCTGGCCCGCAAACAGCGACACGGTCCCCGACAGGAACACATAGGGCAACCGAAAGTAAGGGTCATGGCTGACGATCACCTCAAAAAACTTGGGGGTGACGCCATAGCTGCTGGCGGTGCGGGCCTCGCGATCGCCAAAGTATTGCAGAAAATTCAAAAAGGTCCAGTCGGCAATGAGATTGTCAAAACCGAGACTGGGGGCCGTTTTGAGCAAATCGAGCTGAGCCGCTGTCAGGGTTTGGGCAGCGGCAATTTCATCGGGGTTGAGGGTCTGGGGTTGGGTCTGTGCCCGCAGCCGGGGCAGTTGGCAGGCGGCAATGCCCGCCATTAAGACCACAACCGTCGTTACCTGGGAGATGAGACCACGCATCACGAACTATCCGTCGATTCGGTTAATCCAACTCCTCCGGGGGAAGCTCCGGGGGAGGGGTATCCAGCAATGCTTTCTTAGACCGTTTGAGATCCTTCCAAAGCCGTTTAATTTGGTCGTAGGCTTCCTCTGGGGGAATTTTACCGCCAGTTTCCAGATTGCAGAGGAAGGCTACCCGCTGGGCAAACTCCTGCAAGTTGGCATTAAAGGTCAAATTGGACAGGGTAAATTCACCCCAATAGCGGCTGCGGGGGGTCAAGAAGTTGTCTCTGGAGGGTGGCGGTGAATCGGGCATAGGGAAAAGGGCCTAAACGCTGGAGGACGACATCCTTTCCTCTAGGGTAAGCAAGGGAATGGGATGTTGGGTATGGTTCCTTGGGTAGGGAAAGGCTGGGCTGGGGCTGGGGCCGAGCAATTTTGAACGGCGTTCTCAACGGTCGTCTGCCCCGGTGGTCCCTCGACCCTGGTTCAGCCTAACGCCCTAATCCTTAAGAAACCCTAAAACAGTCGGTTCTATCCATCATCGCTTAAGGATTGTGTCCTTGTCACAGCGTTAGTACGGTTTTGCCTAGGGCTGGTGGGACACGGGCGTATGGATAAT
>JAQCHG010000192.1 GCA_027619675.1 Cyanobacteriota bacterium | reverse complement strand
ATTTGGAGCCAGGTTGATTAGTGTTTAGTGTACTTACCCACCCTACTTCCCCCAATATGAAAAGTTCTCTGAGGGAAGAAATTAGGCGGGATTTCAACCAAGTTGCCCCCCAGTTAGAGCGGTGGCAGCGGCGGAACCGCTATTACTACCGGGATATTGAGCGACTGCACCAGTTTCTCATCCCCCCAGCAGCGCGGGTGTTGGAGATTGGCTGCGGTTTGGGGGACTTGCTCCATGGGGTGGCTCCTCAGGTGGGGGTGGGCATCGATTTTTCTCAAGAAGTGGTGACCTTAGCCCAGGCCCGCCATCCCCATCTGCATTTTTACTGTCTAGATGCCGAAACCCTGGCCCCTGAAGCCTTAGGGCCAGATCATCAACAATTTGACTACATTCTCTTAGCGGGGGTGTTGGGTTACCTCAGCGATGTGCAGGCGGTGTTGCAGCGGTTGCAGCCCCTCTGCCATAGCCGCACCCGCGTAATTTTGACCTTCCACAACTACATGTGGGAGCCCCTGCTGCGGCTGGCGGAGACGGTGGGTCAACGCCGCCCCCAGCCTCCCCAAAGTTGGCTGTCCATGGATGATGTGATCAACCTGCTGGCCATCACGGGGTTTACCCCCCTCAAGCAGGGCCGCCGATTTCTAGTGCCCAAAAAGCTGCCCTTGGTGGCGGGGGCGGCGAACCGCTACTTGGCCCCCCTGCCGGGAATTAAGCACCTGTGCCTGACCAATTACGTGGTGGCCCGTCCCAATCCGGTGCCGTCGCCCGCCGCCCCCAGTTGTTCGGTGGTGATCCCGGCGCGCAATGAGGCGGGGAACATTCGCAATGCGATCGCCCGATTGCCCCAATTGGGGGGCCACACCGAGGTGATTTTTGTCGAGGGCCACTCCCAAGACCGCACCTGGGCAGAGATTCAGGCTTTAGTGGATGACTATCAGGGTCCCTTTACCCTGAAGGCACTGCAACAAACGGGTAAGGGCAAGGCCGATGCAGTGCGCCTGGGGTTTGCTGAGGCCACGGGGGACATTCTGATGATTTTGGACGCGGACCTCACCGTACCGCCGGAGGATCTGCCCCATTTTGTCGAGGTGATGGCTTCGGGACGGGGGGAATTTATCAACGGCTCTCGGCTGGTGTATCCGCGATCGCACACCGCCATGCCCTGGCTCAACACCTTGGCCAACAAAATCTTTGCCCAAATTTTCTCCTTCCTGTTAGAGCAACCGTTGAAGGATACCCTCTGCGGCACCAAGGTGCTGTGGCGGCAGGACTACGATCGCATTGCTGCCGGTCGCCACTATTTCGGCGATTTTGATCCCTTTGGGGATTTTGACCTGCTGTTTGGGGCCGCCAAGTTGAACCTGCACATTGTCGAAGTCCCCATCCGCTACCAGCCCCGCCACTATGGCGAGTCCAACATCGCCCACGTCAAGGAAGGGTTGGTGCTGCTGCGGATGTGTGCCTACGCTTCCCGTAAGCTCAAGTTTCGCTAGGGGCACTCCCTGACCCTCGCTGATAGACAAAAAAAATCCCTGTGCCACGGCAACACAGGGATTTAACAGTTAAACGCTTGTGTGTATAGAATCCCCCATGGCTCTAGGGCCTGGGGTAAAGCTGTGCCGCTTTTCGGATTGTCCTTGGCCAGCATTCCCTGGGGCAGGTGCATCCTCGGCCTTGGCGGGGACAGGTCTAGTCCAACGCGGCGTAAGTTTGCCAACCGTTTCCTTGGGTGGGGGAGCTGGGGAGCATGGGAGATAGGGAGTCAGACGGTAGGGTTATTCGCGCCAAGCTCAACTAGACAGATCTGGATAAGTAGGTAAGCTCAATTATCTTGCAGACGGGTTTCGACTCCGCTCAACCCTCAAATCCTTGCCGGATAAAGAGTCTAGCTGATTGAGCGGAGTCGAAATCAGCAGCAGGTGTGCAGTTTGATTAGTCCCGGCTACTTAGCACCCGTTAAGTTGCGGCATCGACGCTTGACAGGGGAGATGGGGATGGGATGGCCCTGATGGGTAACAAGTGAGGTCACCAGGAGAAGCCGTGACCGTTTGGAAGCTTGCGGCGAACCCCTCAAACATGGCCATTCTTTCAAGTCAGAAAAACGTGGTAAGGGGTCTGTAGGGGTTGATCAGTCCGTAGTACCTACTTGTATTGATGTGAGGCAAGCAATGAGATTCCAAATTAAGCGGGGCGTGGTTGCTACAACCTTGGTGGCGATCGCGATTGTCGGCTGCGGTGGGGGTCCCGAAACGGCCAGCGAAACCCCTACTTCTGAGACAGAAACCGCCGCACCAGTCACCGCCGCCGAGGGCAGCAGTGATGCCCCGACCGAAGGGGTTTTGGCAGAATGCGAAGCCGTCCAAGACGTATTGGATGGTGACTTTAACAACGGTTTTGGGGCCAGTCTTAGCGGCGACTCCGGCGAAATTGATGCTGACGATGACAAGATTGCTGCGGTGGTCTCTGCCGCAACCGCAACCGACGGCATGGAGGAAGCCCAAGAGGAGGCCCAGGAAATCCTTGATGGCTTAACCGCAGTCACCGTCAACGACACTGAACTGGCCGGATACAAAGATGCTTACCTGGCTAAGCTCAACGAAATACTTCCAGAATTGGAGGCTGCCGCCGCTTACTACGCCTCCCTAGAAGAGGCCATTGATGCGGATGCTCTGAGTGATGAACAGGCTGCTTTGCTGGAGACGGCCCCCACTCAAACCAAGGAGCTAGCGGATACCTTCGATAGCTTCAACGATGACTTTGAAGACATTGATGAAGATATTTTTGACTATTGCCTGGATGCCGAACTGGATGCGGAATTCCCCGACAATTAATCCGTCCATTTATCCACCCAGTGTGGATGGATAAACAGCCACCCGTCTGGCATGGGATAACCGCCCTCTTAGCGAAGCCAAAGGGGGCGGTTACGCTATAGGTCGGAGCTCGCCCTTGAGTAACCGTTCCCGAGTACCGCACGGCGTAAATTTGCGCACCGTTGGCCCTCACCCTAAATCCCTCTCCCAAAGGGCGAGGGACTTTATAATCGCTTCGCCCTTTGGGAGAAGGGGAGCCGGATCGGAAGTCCCATCTCCAGCAGGAGACGCTGAGTGCAAAGCACTCGCGACTTATGCCCAGGGAGCCGCTAATGGGAACAGGGGACGGTTAAGGCAGAAGGACAAGCGCTGGATCACAGTAAACGAGACGTCTACCTGCACTGCGCCCAACAACTGGCCCCCTCCCAACTGGCAGCGGCATCCCCCAGCGTTGCTGAGGTCTTAAAGCAGTTGGATGCTGCACCCAACCTGATTGGAGACTCACCCATGCCGCAGGTATGCCCTTGTTGAGCCCGAGGGTCGTATTAGGATGAACAAAACCTTTTCATCCATTTAGCAATCTCCTGTTCCCATGGCCCATAGCGCGACGGTTGAGACCTCGACTCCCCTAGATACGCCCCCTTCCCTGGTGAATCGAGCCATGAATGGCCTCGTCAACGGGGTACTGGCCATCAAGCCCTTGGCGGCCCTGGCCAAAAACCGCGCCCGCACCCTGATGATGGACCGGGCCGAAACCATTGGCGTCTATTGGCGGGATGAGGTGAAGCGGCTGCAAACCCGCGACACGGCGGAGCGCTTTGCCCCTGCCTGGGCCGATGCCCTAGCCGCCGTGCAAAACCCGGATCTGGTGTATCCCGACTATTACGTCACCAGCTTCCATGCCTATGAGGAGGGAAACCTGGGTTGGCTCCCGGCCATGGAAGTGGAGGTGGCCGCCAAGGCCGTCCATGCCCGCATCTGGCCCGAAGCCGGGGCAGCGGGGGACGCCAAACTGCGCCAGAGCTACCACGATGTCCTCAGGGCACAACTCCCGGAAAGCCCGATCGCGATCGCCGATCTCGGCTGCGGTGTGGGCATGAGCACCACCACCCTGCAAGCCACCTTCCCCGCAGCCCGCGTCACCGGGGTGGATCTGTCCCCCTACTTCCTGGCGGTGGCCCAATATCGGAGGGATCAAGGGGCAACTCGCGAAAATCCAAAATCCAAAATCCAAAATCCAAAATCCCCCATCACCTGGCACCATGCAGCGGCGGAAGACACCGGCCTACCAGCGGCCAGCTTTGATCTGGTGTCCGCCTGTTTGATGTTCCATGAGTTGCCGAGGACGGCGGCGATCGCCATCCTTCACGAAGCCCGACGTCTGCTGCGCCCCGGCGGTCACCTGGCGATTATGGACATGAACCCCTACAGCGACACCTTCGCCAAGATGCCCCCCTTTGTTTTGACCCTGTTGAAAAGCACTGAACCCTATCTAGATCAGTACTTTTCTGTGGATTTTGCAGCGGTGTGTCGGGAAGCGGGCTTTGGCCCCATCACGGTGGTGGAGAACAGCCCCCGCCATCGCACCATCGTGGCTCCGGTAGTGTAGACCAGGGGGATGGTTGAAGACCGTCCCTGGGGGCCAAAGCCCGGAGTGGATGGCGTGTCCTCGGCTGCCACCAGCCCAGGATTGGCCAACCCTCCCCGTCGTCCCCTAGGCTGGGATCAGGATTTATCAGGGTGTTCGTAGCTTCAGCAGACTTGACCAGGCTTGACCTGATAACGAGGTAACCCCATGGGGCTAAGAACGACCCTGGCGATCGCGGCAACCCTAGCGGGGCTATTGCCCAGTGGAAGGGCCATGGCCGCCTTTGAGACGAGGACGGGGGCGGCGACCCTGGGGACGGGGTTAACGGCGATGGTCGAAGACTGGTCCTTGGGGACCATCGCCCCGCCCCCCAGGCAACTGGCCCAGGGGAGTAGCTCCCAGCGATTTCAGCGGTTGCGGCCCCAATTAGAGGCTGAGGTGGCCCAACTGCACCCAGATATTGTGGCGGTGCGGGTGTTTGGGTCCACCTCCCCTGACTATGGCGACTACGTCACCTGGATGGCCAGCGTCACCCTGCGCACGGGGTTGAGGGTGGATGAACAGGCGGCGATCGCCCAGCAGGTCGCCGCCCATATGGTGGCCTTTCGGATCCAACAGGAAGGATCCCTGTTTCCCACCACCCCCAGCTTTCGGGATGTGGGCGGGCTCTTGGCAACCTTTGAGCAGGCGGAAGGGGG
>JAQCHG010000191.1 GCA_027619675.1 Cyanobacteriota bacterium | reverse complement strand
CTTCTCATTTAATCGCCCACCTTCTCTTCCTAGGAAACTTACCCGTATTACCGCTAAACTCTTTCAGCCCAACGTCAACGCCAACGTTTGGTCCCAGGCAACCTTGGCGATCGCCCGCGTGGTGATCGGCGTCATGATGATTCACAACGGCCAAGACAAACTGGCTGACATCGAAAACTTCGCCCGCGCCTACGTGGAATATCTGGGGCTGCCGTTCCCGATCTTTCTCAGCTACATCGCCGCCTACACAGAGCTGATCGGTGCCCCTCTGGTGGCCATTGGGCTCTTTACCCGCCCCGCTGCCCTGGGGTTATTTGGCACCATGTGTGTGGCCATGTACCACCACATTTCCGTAGCGGGACTGAGTTTGCCTTACCTGGAACTGTCCGCCATCTACGCCGCCTGTTTCCTGTACTTCACCGTGAATGGGGCGGGGCTGTTCTCCACCGATGCCCTGATTGCCAACTTGCTAGACACCACGGCCCTTTCCCTCAAGGCCAAGCAGGTGATGCGGTTAGAAAAGTCCTTTCAGGCGGACCCTGCCCAGAAGGAAGCTGAAGCCCTCCGCTAAAGCTCCGCTTCTGACGCCCCTCTGAATCAGGGGTACAGGATGTCTCAAACCAGTCCGATGCTGCCGATGGGAACGCAGTGAAGCGGTATGGTAACGGAGGTGGGTTGGCGGATCGCGATCGCCCCCAGGACTGCCCTCCACCGCTTCCCTGCGACGGGTTTCAGACACCATGACCGTAACCGTAACTGGCCAGACCCAAGTGCTGGGCATTATCGGCCATCCCATCAGCCATTCCCTGTCTCCCCCCATGCAAAATGCCGCCCTGCGGCAGTTGGGCTGGGACGGCATCTACGTCCCCTTTGCCGTGCAGTCAGGGGCGGTAAAAACGGCGCTGGCGGGCCTCTGGAGCTTGGGGGTACAGGGGTTTAACGTCACCATTCCCCACAAGCAAGCGGTGATGCCCCTCCTGACAGCGGTGACCCCCCTAGCCGAAGCGGTGGGAGCGGTGAATACCGTTTGGCGGCAGGCAACGGGCTGGGCTGGCACCAACACAGATGTTTTGGGCTTCATCGCCCCCCTGCGTGACCATGGCCCCACCCTGCAACGGGCGGTGATTTTGGGCAATGGTGGGGCAGCGCGGGCAGCGGTGGCTGGGTGCTGTGAGTTGGCCTGCGAAGAGATTTGGGTGGTGGGGCGAGATGCGCAAAAGCTCCAGATCTTTGCCGACAGTTGGCAAGAATCTCCCCTCCGGCCCCCCCTAAAAGTCGCCCAGTGGGATCAGCTATTGGACCTGCTGCCCAGCACCGATCTGTTGGTCAACACCACCCCCTTGGGGATGCACCCCCACACGGATCAGTCTCCGGTGGATGCGGCGGCGTTGGGGCTGTTGCCCAGCACCGCGATCGCCTACGACCTGATTTATACCCCCAGCCCCACTCGCTTTTTGCAACTGGCGGCGACCCAGCACTTAACCACTGTGGACGGGGTGGAAATGCTGGTGCAGCAGGGGGCAGCGGCATTGGAACTGTGGATTCAGCAAACGCCCCCTGTGGACACCATGCGTCAGGCCCTCAAAACCCACCTCGGGTTGGGTTAAGGGCTGGCAGGAGGGCGGGGGTAGCCCTTTCCCCATCGACTCGGACTTACGCAAACCGCTTCCGGCTCCTCGACGTTCCCTTGGGGGCAGGGGGCTCAAACCCTTGTCCATCGGTGTGACTGCTTCAGATCTGCCCAAGTCGGAGCCCCGCCGCCGCCGAAACCCATAGCCTTTCACGTTAGGCTGAAGGGGTTGTGATGCCGTTGGTTTGAACTCGCTATGAAAAGGGGTCTGCGTATTGTTGTGGCGACTGCGATCGCCTGTCTGCTGTTGGGGTTGAGCACCTTAACCGCCGCCCCCGCTTGGGCCATGACGCAGATAGAACTCAAGGATTTGTCCTACACCCATTGCCCAGAGGAATTTACCGACGGCATGGTCACCGCTGGGTCTAGCCAAACCGCCCGGTGCTACATGATTCAGGGTACAGCGGTGAACCCGACCGGAAAACCCGTGATCAATGCCGATGTCTTTGGCCGCGTCTACGACGCCAACGCCAATCCGGTGATGCAAAACCGTAACCGTTTAGGGGCGATTGAGGAAGTTCCCCCCGGCGAGAGCCCCTTTAAAATTCGCATTTCCGTCGCCGCTAACCAACCGGAACCCCTCCGGCTCGAAAAGTTCAAAGCAGCGGGCTTTACGGGCAAGGTACGACGCTAACCCTGATAGATCTCTCGTGGATCATTTGGCCCGAAGATTGCCATTCCTGGACCGGGCCTCCCGCCTGGGTTTGCAGTCCCCTGAACCGAACAGTAGAACAGCAAAGACCGTGGGTTTCATGCTTCAACCCACGCTACGGGATCTCTTGTGAAAGGATTGGGCGTAGCGTGGGTAGAGCAGAGCGAAACCCACGAACGTGGCAGTTTGAACTGGTCAGGAATGGCAATGAGCATGACGAATGACCCACTAGACGGGAACCGTCAAACCCTGAAGGCTGGCCCAGGCAATGGACATGGCCCACTGCCTGGGCCGCATGGAGTGAAGATCTAAAAGGCAGACATGGTGGCTGTTGCGGCCACTTGACTAACGCTTTGGGCCACCAGTTGCAGCACGATGAAGGCCAAGATGGGCGACAGATCAAGGCCGCCTAGGGGGGGAATGATGGACCGGAACAGGTTGAGATAGGGATCCGTGAGTTGACTTAACACCGAGAAGGGTGGGTTAAACCAATCCACATTGGGGAACCAGCTCAGCAGGATGCGGATAATCAGCAATACGAAGTAAATATTCAAAAAAGTTGCAAAGGTACTGGCAACAAGCCCAATTGCAGAGGAGCCCATGTCGTTAATCGCCTCCTTGGAGGTCAGCGTTTAAAGTGTCTGAATCTTAGTGTACTGGATGGGTTTCGGTGCAGGCGGTTGGGTTTTCCGCTGATGTCAGGGGAGTTGAGCCCTCCACCTCTGCCCCGATCGCCTGTCTCCATAACTGCACTCACTGAGCCGACTGGAACCGTTCCATGCTTCCCCAGTCCGGCAAACTGCTTGAGATCTCGGGGAAACATCACTGACTGGGCAGGCTGCAACCTGGCCATGATTCCCCTTCATTGTCAGGGCGCGGTTTCAGTCTGCACCGGGTTATCCGTCGTGGGAACTAGACTACTCGCCGCGATCGCCGTAGGAATGGCCATTTACCCCACCGAGCCGCTGGCGCACATCGTCAATGGCGGTATTAAGCTGGGCGATTTTGTCCTCTAACCCCCGTCGTGCCACCTCCATCTCCGCCTCGTCGGGACCTAAGCGGTCGCGATCGCCACTGGCGGGCGGGAGTTCATCCCCCTCGGGCACGTCGGTGCGATTGAGGCGGGAGGCTACCACCGCACCAACAATGCCGCCGACAATGCCGCCGAACAGGGTGCCCACTAGAAACCCGCTGCCAAAATTATCTTGCTGACTCATGGTGCCGAGAGGAAATTTATATGGAGATCCCAATCATAAAAGCGGGGATCAGCTTACTTCGATATTAGGACGCTTCGGTGCCAAAGGTGCGATCGCCCGCATCCCCTAACCCCGGCACAATATAGCCGTTGTCGTCCAGCCCCTCATCAATCATGGCGGCGTAGATTTTGAGGCTGGGATAGGCCGCTGCCAACTTTTGCAGCGCTGGGGGAGCCGTGACCACGGCGATGATGCGCACCATGGCCGGATCAACCCCCCGCTGGGTGAGTTCCGCCATGGCCGCCATCATGGTGCCGCCAGTGGCCAACATGGGTTCAGTAATCAGCACCCGTGTTTCGGGGGTGAAGGTGGCGGGCAGGCGGTTGAGGTAGCAACTGGCTGCCAGGGTTTCCTCATTACGCACAAACCCCACGTGGTAGATGGACGCCAAGGGCAGCAAGGACTGTGCCCCTTCCAACAGGGCTAACCCCGCCCGCAGGATGGGGACAATGGCGATGGGGACCTCTGGGTCCACAAAGGTGGCAGGGCAAGCCGCCAGGGGGGTGTTCACCGTCGTGTCTAGGGTGGGCAGCCAGTCCCGCGCCGCCTCGTAGGTGAGCCAGCGCCCCAGTTCCGTCATGGCGGTGCGAAACAAGGCCGAAGGGGTATTGGCATCCCGTGCCACCCCTAACCAGTGCTTAATGAGGGGATGGGGCGGTACGAAGATACGCAGTTGAGAAACCATAGCCAGATCGTTACAGCCTAAAACCTGCACCATCATACCTGCCAGCTTGGAGAATCCGGCCTCGGGCGCGTCATCAGATTCCTGACACAATATTTCCTGATTTCCTGGCAAAGGATTCCTGACGAAATACCCGCGTCGTTGTCCGCTAGGCTCATAGGGGTAAAAATCCACAGCGGTGAGGGCGCGATCGCCATGGGGACATCACAACCTTCCCCCCATTCCCACCACCCCGATGGCAGTCGCTTTGATGGGATTGTGATTGGGGCTGGCATTGGCGGCCTGGTGACGGCCACCCAATTGGCCAGCCGGGGCCTAAAGCCCTTGGTCCTAGAGCGCTACACCATCCCCGGCGGCAGTGCTGGGTACTTTGAGCGGGATGGCTACCGCTTTGATGTGGGGGCATCCATGATTTTTGGCTTTGGCCAGCAGGGCACCACTAACCTGCTGACCCGCGCCTTGGCCGCCGTGGGGCAACGGGTGGAGACCCTCCCCGATCCGGTGCAGGTCCACTACCATCTGCCCCAGCAGCTATCGGTGCGGGTGCATCGGGACTATGAACGGTTTTTGCAGGAATTGGGCGATCGCTTCCCCCATGAACGGCAGGGCATTCGCCGCTTTTACGATGCCTGCTGGCGGGTCTTCCACTGCCTCAACCGCATTGAGCTGTTGTCCCTAGAGGAACCGGGCTATGTGGCCCGCGTATTTTGGCAGCACCCCTTAGCCTGCCTGGGGCTAGCCCGCCACCTGCCGTTGAATGTGGGCGGTTTGGCCCGTCGCCATCTGCGGGACCCAAAACTGCTGCGGTTCATTGATATGGAATGCTACTGCTGGTCAGTGGTTCCTGCCGATCGCACACCAGCGATTAATGCAGGAATGGTTTTTAGCGATCG
>JAQCHG010000190.1 GCA_027619675.1 Cyanobacteriota bacterium | reverse complement strand
AGTCAGGACGCATTTTGTGGAGCCGCGATGGGGTGTTGCAGGCGGTGCTGGGGGATGTGGATGCCCTGATTTTTCAAGGGGTAATTAATGAGCTGAAACTGCTGACCCACCTGTCTTTGATTTCCGTGCGGAAGCCCCGACAGGTGGAAATCGAGCGCCTGTACCAGGGCGATCGCATCCTGTTGCGTTTTCGGGTGATGCCCGGTAACCACGGCGAAGAGGCCACCCTGCAAGTGTTGCGGGGAACGGCGCTGCGGTTCTACCAACAGCAGCAGATCGACAAGCTGGGGCGCGATGCCCTCGATGCCGCCCAGATGTTGCAGGGACGGTTGAATGAAATCCGCGATCGCGCCCGGCAGACCTTGAATTCCTCCCCCCACCGTAGCGAAACCCTGCCCATCATCATCCAAATGCTGAAGCAGATGGAAAGCCAGGTCCACGAAATGATTTTGGTCTACGAGGCCGAAATGAAAAGCCAGAACCAGCGGAAAAAGCAGTAGAACCGTTTAGGATCAAAAAACTTTATTCGTTGCTGGTGTCTGCCGTTCCATGGTGCTTGCATCATCCCCGCCGGAGTCTGCCCTCGCCGTTTACCGTATTTTGGATGCCAACCTAGACCGCGCCCGCGAAGGCTTGCGGGTGATTGAAGACTGGTGCCGTTTTGGCCTCAATCGCGCCGACCTCACCGATGAGTTAAAGGGCCTGCGTCAGACCTTGGCCCAATGGCATCGCCCGGAACTGCGGCAGGCGCGGGACACCCCTGGGGATGCGGGGACGACCCTCACCCATCCCCAGGAGGCCACTCGCACCGATTTACCCCACCTCCTCCAGGCAAATTTTGGCCGGGTAGAGGAGGCCCTGCGGGTGCTAGAGGAATACAGCAAGCTCTATGACGGGGCGATGAGCGCCGGGTGCAAGCAGATGCGCTATCGGGTCTATGGCCTCAACAGCGAATTGTTGGGGGACGATCGCCGCCAGCGCCTGCACCACGCACGGGCCTATCTCGTCACCGCCCCGACGGAAAATCTAGTGGCGGTGGTGGAAGCAGCGCTCCAGGGAGGGCTGCGGCTGGTGCAATATCGCGACAAGCATGGGGACGATCGCGATCGCCTGCCCCTGGCTCAACAACTGCGGGATCTGTGCCACCGCCATGGAGCCCTCTTTCTGATCAACGATCGCGTGGATTTGGCCCTAGCGGTGGATGCCGATGGGGTCCACCTGGGGCAGGCGGATCTGCCCATCGCCATCGCCCGTCAACTCCTGGGTCCCCACCGCATCATTGGCCGCTCCACCACCAACCCAGCGGAAATGGCCCAGGCCCTAGCGGAGGGCGCTGACTACATTGGCGTGGGTCCCGTCTACGCCACCCCCACCAAGCCTGATCGCGCCGCTGCTGGGTTGGACTATGTGCGCTATGCCGCCGCCCATGCCCCAGTCCCCTGGTACGCGATCGGCGGCATTGATTTGGACAATCTCGGGGAGGTGATGGCCGCCGGTGCCCAACGGGTGGCGGTGGTGCGGGCCATTGTCAAAGCCGCAGATCCCACCCACACGACCCAGCGTTTGGTAGCTCAACTCCAGCAGCCCTGATCTGCCATCCTCCCCCACGGATACTCCCCCCAAGTACATTGAGAGACCTCTGACACCATGGCTGATACGGTTCACCTCCAGGTCAACGGCGAAACCCGCACCTGTGACCTGGCCACTACCCTGCCCCAGTTCCTCGTGCAATTGGGCATGAATCCCCGCTTGGTGGCGGTGGAATACAACGGTGAAATTTTGCACCGACAGTTTTGGGCAACCACCCAACTGCAAGCGGGCGATCGCCTAGAGGTGGTCACCATTGTTGGGGGCGGCTAAGGGGCTGCCACCATCGGGCTGTCGGTCATCCGCCTAGGTTAAGGAGGGCTGCAACCCTAGGTGCGCAGCCAAGGAAAGCGTTAAATTGGTAACCAACTATCCATCAAACATGGCTGGGGCCATCCGTCGGGATGGCTGCTCCAAGCCGATGTTTTTCAAGGATTTTTCGTTGCTTTCCGTTTAACAACATCCATGGTTCCAACCCTTTTGAGTCGCCTCCAGGCCCTGATCAAGCCCCTGATCAAACCGCTGATGGCGATCGCCCTTGTGGCGGTTTTACTGCTGGGCCACGCCGATACCGCCCTCGCTGCCCGTGGGGGCGGTCGCATTGGCGGCGGCAGTTTCCGAGCCCCCAGCCGCACCTTGACCCAGCCCCGTTCCTACCGCAGTCCGGCAGGGGGAGGCTATTACCCCGGCGGGGGCTTTGGCTTCCCGTTCTTGATTCCCTTCTTTGGTTTCGGCGGGGGCTTTGGTGGCCTATTTGGGATCCTGCTGTTTTTGGGGCTAGCCAACTTCCTGGTGCGCACCTTGAGCAACTTGGGGGCGGGTGAAGACAGCAACGGCACCAGTGGCAGCAACCCGCCAGTGGCCGTGGCCCAACTGCAAATTGGCCTCCTCGCAGAGGCCCGCTCCCTCCAGGATGATTTGAACCGCATGGCCCTGTCGGCGGATACATCCTCAGCCCAGGGCCTCACCCAGGTGCTCCAGGAAGCCAGCCTCGCCCTCCTGCGCCACCCCGAATATTGGCAATATGCCACCGCCACCACCCAGCAAACAGGACTGGCCAAGGCTGAGCAGACCTTCAATCAACTGGCCTTGGCGGAGCGCAGCAAGTTTAGCGGCGAGACCCTGTCCAATGTGAACAGCCAGATTCAGCAAACCAGCTCCGTCTCGGTGGCCGATCGCACCGATCTCAGCACCGATGCCCCTGGGCAGTACATTGTGGCCACGCTGATTGTGGCCACCCAAGGCAAACTCACCCTGCCGAAAATCTCCAATCCCCAGGATGTGCGTCAGGTTCTAAGCCAACTGGGGGCGATCGCCAGCGATCGCCTGCTAGCGGTGGAGGTGCTTTGGACCCCCCAAGCCTCTGGGGAAACCCTGAGCGCCGATGAAATGGTGGCTGCCTATCCTAGCCTCACACTGATTTAGGGCAGGTCAACCCGCAGCGCCGCAACCCTAGCGGCACCAACCGATTCTGCCCGCCCCTTCCCACGACTTGCTGGGCTGCTGTCACAGGCAGTTAGCCCAGCAAGTCGTTTGTCTATTGTGCCGTGGTGGGATGAGCCCCAGGGGAGACACCGACTAGGCTTATCTTTGCCGTGTAGTTTCAACGCAAAGGATGAACAATCAACACGCTGCCCGGTTGCCATTCAAATTCATGTACTAAGCTGAAATCTAAAGCAAATCTAAAGAGTGGAGTGCCATGAACCCTTACCTGATCCGTCAGTTGTGGTCTCTGATTGAAGCCTCCCACAGCCATGTGCTCTTATCCCTCGATGACAACAACTTAGTGCGCTGGTTAATGGAGCGGGTGCTGGGAGAAAGCGCCCTGAATCCCCAAGAAGTTGACACCCTCAACCATTACATCTGGTCTCGACTTTCCTTGATTCGTGACGTGGTGGGTAGCCGCTAAACCCTTTGCTACTCGCTAATTGGCGATCGCAGACATTTTGGGTCATCAAACATTCTTATCGTGCCGAACACCTGTTTGGACCTTGGGCGATCGGCAAACTGTGACCTATGATGCAAAAATATTTCCTTAGGCATTGGAATGTGAAGCAAAGTGAAGCATTTCAATGGTCAAAGCAACGTTAGGAATCTCCTTAACGCTGCTTTTCCTGTCATGTGTGTTTGGAAGTGAGTGAGGTGTGAATATGAAAAAGTGGGGCCTATTGGGGCTAGCAGCAGCCTTGACCCTGACCGCCTGTGGCGGCACCACCGGCGGCGATGCGGGTTCTGCTCCCGCTGATGGGGAATCTGCCGGCGCAACTACAGGTAGCAGCCGCCTGCAGACCGTTTTGGATCGCGGCCAACTGATTTGTGGTGTGGACGGTGGCATCCCCGGTTTTAGCTTTGTGGATGAGAGCGGTACCTACTCTGGCCTAGACGTGGATGTGTGCCGGGCCGTGGCGGCGGCTCTGTTTGATGATCCCGACGCCGTTGAGTACCGTCGTCTGGACTCTACCGAGCGCTTCACCGCCCTCGCAGGGGGCGAAGTGGATATGCTGTCCCGCAACACCACCTGGACCATCAGCCGGGATACCCAAGTGGGTCTAGAGTTTGCCCCTACCACCTTCTACGATGGCCAGGGCATGATGGTGCGGACTGACAGCGGCATCGCAACCCTAGAAGATTTCGCTGGCAAAGCCATCTGTGTGGAAACCGGTACCACCACCGAGTTGAACCTCACCGACCAAATGCGGAAGCTGGGGGTCGAGTTTGAACCGGTGGTCTTCCAGGATGCAGACGCCGCTTATGCCGCCTACGACGAAGGTCGTTGCGAAGGCATGACCTCTGACAAGTCCCAGTTGATTGCCCGCCGCAGCACCCTGCCGACCCCGGAAGATCACACGCTGCTGGAAGTCACGATGTCCAAGGAGCCCCTGGGACCTGTGACGGTGAATAACGACTCCGCCTGGTTTGACGTGGTGAAGTGGGTGACCTACGGCTTGATCCAAGCTGAAGAGTTCGGCATCACCTCTGAAAACGTGGGTGACTTCACGGGTGGCGACGATCCCAACATCGCTCGCTTCCTGGGTGAAGAAGGCACCCTGGGCACCGACATGGGGATTCCCAACGACTTCATGCTGCGGGTGGTCACCCATGTGGGCAACTACGGTGAGGTTTACGATCGCAACCTCGGGGCAGGCTCTCAGTTTGGCCTAGAGCGCGGTCAAAACGCCCTCTGGACTGAAGGCGGCCTCATGTATGCGCCTCCCTTCCGCTAAGCCTTGAGGGTCCCCTAGGGGACCTGCGGGGATTGTTTAGCCGGATGACCGCGATCGCGGTCATCCGGCTTTGTTTTGCAGCGGCGGTACCCATGGCCTGGGGGAGCCTGTCACCTTTACACACCCGTCATGCCATTGAGGTCGGCGCAGCGATGAGCTAAGACTTGTGGCACGTTATCTTCTCACCACTGTGCCCCTGAGAGCCCCAGGAAAGCCCTAGTTGAGCTTGGCGCGAATAACTCTACCTTCTGACTCCCTCCTTCGACTTCGCTCAGGACAGGCATCTCCCATGCTCCCCAGCTCCCCCACC